>NZ_JAIGQA010000399.1:0-741 GCF_019733245.1 Streptomyces sp. WAC04114 | reverse complement strand
GTGCCCGTCCGCGGTCGGGGGCATGGCCGAGGCCGCCCGGGTGAGTCCGGCGGCGGTGAGGGCGGGGCCGCCCAGTTCGGCCGTCACGGTGCCGCGCACGAAGACCAGCGTGCGCCGGCACACGCTCGCCACCTCCTCGAAGTCGGTGGACAGCAGCAGCACCGCGAGGCCCGCCTCCAGCGCCTCCTGGAGCAGGCGGTGGATGGCGGCCTTGGCTCCGACGTCGACGCTCGCGGTCGGCTCCTCCAGGATCAGCAGTCGCAGGTCCGTGCGCAGCCAGCGGCCGATCATGACCTTCTGCTGGTTGCCGCCGGAGAGTGTGGCGATGGGCGTCTCGGTGTCGCGGGGGCGCACCGAGAAGCGTTCCATCAGGGCGGCGGCCCGGGCCCGTTCACCACGGGGGCCGATCCAGCGCGGTACCGGAGGGCCTCCCGCGCGGGGGTTGGCCAGGAGGTTCTCCCGCACGGTCAGCTCGGCGAGACAGCCCTCCCGCAGCCGGTCGCCCGGCACGAGCCCCACCCCGAGCCCGACGGCTTCGGCGACCGAACGGGGACGGTACGGCCGCCCGTCCAGCAAGGCCCGCCCGCCCAGCAGGGACCCTGCCCCGGCGAGGGCGCGGCCCAGGTCCATGTGCCCGGCGTCGGAGAGTCCGACCAGGCCGAGGACCTCCCCCGGCGCGACCTCCAGGTGGACGGGTCCGGCCCGGGCGGTACGCACGCTGTCGAGGACCAGGACGGGGGG
>NZ_JAIGQA010000398.1:0-763 GCF_019733245.1 Streptomyces sp. WAC04114 | reverse complement strand
TCCATGGGGGGCTGGGGTGACTGGGGGGTTGCTCGATGGGAGTGCGGCTCATGGTGGTCGACGACCACCGTTTGCTGGCCGAGGCGCTGGCTTCGGCGTTGAAGCTGCGGGGGCACCGGGTGCTCGCCGCGGCGGCGCCGGCCGCGGGGGCGGCGGAGCTGGTGATCACGCGGGCGCCGGAGGTGTGCCTGCTGGGGACGGCGACGCCGGCGGAGCCGGGGATCTTCGACCCGGTGGTGAAGATCAAGCGGGAGCGGCCGCAGGTGGCGGTGCTGGTGCTGGGGCCCGTGCCGAGCCCTCGGGGCATCGCGGCGGCGTTCGCGGCGGGGGCATCGGGGTACGTCCGGCACGATGAGCGCATAGAGGGTGTCGAGCGGGCGATCATGAAGGCGCGGTCGGGGGAGGCGGCGGTGGCGCCGCAGCTGCTGCAGGGGGCGTTCAGCGAGTTGCTCAACCCGGCGGCCCAACCGGACGACGAGGGCCAGCGGTTGCTCCAGATGCTCACGCCGCGGGAGGTGGAGGTCCTGGTCCGCGTCGCCGACGGCGAGGACACCCGCCTGATCGCGGCGGGCATGGGCATCGCACCGTCGACGGCGCGTACGCACGTCCAGCGGGTGCTGATGAAACTGGGCGTGGGCTCGCGGTTGGAGGCGGCGGCGCTGGCGGCGCGGACGGGGTTGCTGGACCGGGCGGGCGCGGTGCAGCGAGAGCTGTGAGGTGAGTGGGGGTGTGCGTGCGCTTTGCCTGACGCGGGGTGGGGGTG
>NZ_JAIGQA010000397.1:0-767 GCF_019733245.1 Streptomyces sp. WAC04114 | reverse complement strand
GTCGTCCGCATCGACACCCCCGGCGAGGCCGACTACTACCGCAACGGCGGCATCCTGCAGTACGTGCTCCGCAGCCTGATCCGCAGCTGATCAGCGAGCGGGACAACGCGAGGGCCGCGCCCCGGGAATCCCGGGGCGCGGCCCTCGCGCCGTTTCGCCGTCGTGGCCTCAGCTCTCGCCCCGGTCCGACGGGGTGCGCCAGACGGCGCTGATCCGGCAGGTCGTGCCGCGCGGCACCTCACCGACGCCCTGCGCCTTCTTCACAGCACTCCCGCCGGGCTCCAGGCCGACCACGCCCGCCCCGCCTTCCGCGACCTGGGCGCCTTCCTCGTCGAGAAACTCCATCATGATGGTGTAGCTCGCCGTCGTGGACGAGCCGTTCACGACCTTCACCTTCGCCGACTGCCAGCCGATCTGCGGATCGCGCGTGCACGAGATGATCGTGACGTCCTCCTTCGCGTCGGGTTCGGCCGCGCTGGGCTCCTCGGCGTCCGGCTCCTCCTCGTACGGCTCCGCGTAGGGCGCCTCCGACCGCGGCGGCAGCGCGATGGAATCCTGGACGGAGGACATCGCCGTGTGGACGAGCGCCACCACCGCCCCCGCCACGATGAGCCCACCGCCCACGGCGAGCGTCACGATCAGCCCCGTACGCTGCTTCTGCGGCGGTCCCGGGGGCGCGGCCCACGGCGAAGGCTGCGCCGGTACCGGGTACTCCGACTGCGGCTGTTCGGGCGGCGGAGGCGGAAAGTTGTCGGACATGAGGTCCC
>NZ_JAIGQA010000396.1:0-767 GCF_019733245.1 Streptomyces sp. WAC04114 | reverse complement strand
CCGCGGACCACCGCCCCGGGACACCCGCCGACGGGGTCGTTTCGTCGGCGGGTGTCCCGGGGCGGTGGTCCGCGGGCTGCGCGAAGGCGGTGCCGGGTTCCGGGCCCTGTGTGGCTCGGGCGGAGGCTTCTTCCGTGGTGCCGGGAACCGGTGGAGCGGTGGTGCGGCTCGCCGTGGTGTGCGCTGCGGTGGCCGGACCTGTGCGGTCCCGGGGGGTGCGGGGGAGGCCCGCACCTCCGTCCGGGCGGGAGAAGGCGTCCCAGCCGGGGTGGGCGTCGGCGGGTGCAGGTGCGGATGCGGGTGCGGCGGATACGGACGCGGGTGCGGATGCCGATGTGGGTGCGGATGTCGATGCCGGTGTGGCTGGTGTGGCGGATATCGCGGGTGTGGCGGGTGTGGCGGATGCGGTCGGGGACGGCGTGGTGCCTGCCGCGCCTGCCGCGCCACCGGCCGCACCGGCCGCATCGGCGGCACCGGTTGATCCGGAGCCGCGGGCGGCGTCGTCGGGGCCGGCGTTTCCGGCGGTGCGGGCGGCGCCGTCCGTCCAGCTCAGTACCGACCCGCATGCGTCGCAGAACGACTGGCCCGGTTCCGCGCGGGTGCCGCAGTCGGCGCAGTTCTGGGGGGTCGTCATGGGTGCGGGTTCCTCTCGGGGGTGGCGGTCACCTGGACGGTGTAGGGCATGTGGGCGGGCCGGGCGGCGGACACGAGGGTGTCCAGGCGGTGCCGGTCCGCGGTGGTGGGAGCGGGCAGACGCAGGTGGACGT
>NZ_JAIGQA010000395.1:0-772 GCF_019733245.1 Streptomyces sp. WAC04114 | reverse complement strand
GGCCCGGGGCAGGGCAGCCGCGGGCTGTCCGCACGCAGGGCACGCCGATACGATGGGGCAAGCGGACAGTTGTCCGTTACCCGGAAAACGTAACGGACAACTGTCCGCTTAACAAGGGGCTGGTTTCGGCCATGGCCCGAAAGGAGGGCGGGTGCGGCAGAAGAAGGACGCTCCCCTGCGCTCGGACGCGCAGCGCAACCGCGAGCGCATCCTGGAAGTCGCGCTGGAGGAACTGACACGCTCGGCGGGAGTCCCGCTGAGCGCGATCGCCAAGAAGGCGGGCGTCGGGCAGGGCACCTTCTACCGCCACTTCCCCACCCGTGAGGCGCTCGTCCTGGAGATCTACCGGCACGAGATGCAGCAGGTCGCCGACACCGCTCCGGCGCTGCTGGAGAGCCGGGAGCCCGACCGGGCACTGCGCGAGTGGATGGACCGGCTGGCACGGTTCGCCATGACCAAGGCGGGCTTGGCCGACGCCATCCGCCAGGCCACCAGCGCACCCGGTGGGCCGGAGAAGCCGGGCCACGCCCCGGTGACCGAGGCGGCCGAACTCCTCCTGCGGGCCGCGGAGGAGGCCGGCACCATCCGTCCGGGAGTCACCGCGAGCGACCTCTTCCTCGTCATCGGCGGACTCTGGACGATGGACCCCCACACCGACTGGCAGCCGCGCGCCACCCGCCTGCTGGATTTCGTCATGGACGGGCTGCGGGTGGCGCGCGGCTGCCAGTCGGTGTGGGGGTCCATCGTCCAGAGTCCGCCGATGACGAGGAAG
>NZ_JAIGQA010000394.1:0-779 GCF_019733245.1 Streptomyces sp. WAC04114 | reverse complement strand
CAGTCCGAGAAAGGCCAGGTAGTTGCCAGGTTTTCGTTCGTAGCGGTGGTTGAGGCGGCGGTAGCCGGTCAGCCAGGACATGGTGCGTTCGATGACCCATCGGCGGCGACCGAGTCGTTCACTCGAGTCGATGCCCTTGCGGGCGATGCGGACGCCGATGCGCTTGCCCCAGAGCCATCGCCGCAGGTGAGGGATGTCGTAGGCCTTGTCGGCATGAAGACGCACGGGCTTGGAATCTGCCGCATGGAATTCGTGTCCCATGTGGAAATGGGACAGCATCGGCTTCAGGGCGAGACTGTCGTGGGTGTTGGCCGCGGAGAGTCCGACGCGCAGGGGCAGTCCGTCCGCGTCGGACAGGACGTGCATCTTGGAACCGGGCTTACCCCGGTCCACAGGGCTCGGACCTGCAAGTTCGCCCCCTTTTTAGCGCGGACGTGAGCCGAGTCGAGGACCGCCCGGGACAAGTCCACCAGACCCTTCTCGTCCAGGAGCTGGAGAACCTTCTGGTGCAGCCGGCCCCATACCCCGGCTCTGGACCAGATCAGGAACCGGCGATGGACGGTCGATTTCGATGCACCGAAGCACGGTGGCAGCGCCCTCCAGGCGCAGCCGCTGACCAGCACATAGATGATCGCGGCGAACACCGCCTCATCATCGATGTTCGCGACCCCGCCGCCCTGAGGACGCACCCGCGCCGACGGCAGCAACGGCCTCGCCAACTCCCACAGGCCATCCGGAATGATCCAACCCCACCGCCCACTCCCCATACTCCACTCAAC
>NZ_JAIGQA010000393.1:0-803 GCF_019733245.1 Streptomyces sp. WAC04114 | reverse complement strand
CGCAGGGCGTGCTCCAGGACCAGCGAGTGCCGGGCCGTGCCGCCCGTCGCGGCGATCACGACGGGCTTGCCGGTCAGCGCGGTGTGGTCGATCAGGTCGAAGAACGACTTGAACAGACCGCTGTACGAGGCGGTGAAGACCGGCGTCACGGCGATCAGCCCGTCGGCCTCCGTCACCGCGTCGATCGCCTCACGCAGTCCGGCCGATGGGAACCCGCTGACCAGGTGGTTCGCGATGTCCACGGCGAGATCGCGCAGCTCGCTGACGCGGACCTCGACGTGCCTGTCCTGCTCGGCCGCGAGGCGCTCACGGGTGGCGGCGGCCAGCCGGTCGGCCAGCAGCCGGGTGGAGGACGGCTGGCTGAGCCCGGCCGATACGGCGACGATGCGCAGCGGTGTGGTGGCGAACATCGGGGTCAGGACTCCTTTCCGGAGGCTCGGGCGGCGGCGACCGCCGGGTGCACGGGCGCGGACTCCGGCACACCGGCCGGCCGCAGGTTGGCGAACTCCTTGCGCAGCACGGGCACGACCTCCTCGCCGAGGATGTCGAGCTGCTCCAGGACCGTCTTCAGCGGGAGCCCCGCGTGGTCCATCAGGAACAGCTGGCGCTGGTAGTCGCCGACCGCGTCCCGGAACGTCAGCGTCCGCTCGATGACCTCCTGCGGGGAGCCCACGGTCAGCGGGGTCTCGCGGGTGAAGTCCTCCAGGGACGGGCCGTGGCCGTAGACCGGCGCGTTGTCGAAGTACGGGCGGAACTCCCGTACCGCGTCCTGCGAGTTCTTCCGCATGAACACCTGGCCGCCG
>NZ_JAIGQA010000392.1:0-803 GCF_019733245.1 Streptomyces sp. WAC04114 | reverse complement strand
GTGAGGTACTCGGTCAGCTCCTCTTTGGAGTTGCGCCAGGTGAAGTAGGTGTAGGACTGCTGGAAGCCGATCTGGGCCAGGGTGTGCATCATCGCCGGCCGGGTGAACGCCTCGGCCAGGAAGATCACATCGGGGTCGGTGCGGTTGATCTCGCCGATCACCCGCTCCCAGAACACCACCGGCTTGGTGTGCGGATTGTCCACCCGGAAGATCCGCACCCCGGCGTCCATCCAGTGCCGCAGCACCCGCACCGTCTCCGCCACCAGACCGTCCATGTCGGCGTCGAAGGCGATGGGGTAGATGTCCTGGTACTTCTTCGGCGGGTTCTCCGCGTAGGCGATGGTGCCGTCGGGGCGGTGGTGGAACCACTCCGGGTGCTTGTGCACCCAGGGGTGGTCCGGGGAGCACTGCAGCGCGAAGTCCAGCGCCACCTCCATGCCCAGCTCCCGCGCCCGCCCGACGAACCAGACGAAGTCCTCCAGGGTGCCCAGGTCGGGGTGCACGGCGTCGTGCCCGCCCTCGGGCGAGCCGATCGCCCACGGCACACCCACATCGTCCGGGCCGGGGGAGAGGGCGTTGTTCCTGCCCTTGCGGAACGTCGTCCCGATGGGGTGGATCGGCGGCAGGTAGACCACGTCGAAGCCCATCGCCGCGATCGCCGGCAGCCTGCGGGCCGCGGTGCGGAACGTGCCGTGGGGCTGCTCGGGGGTGCCCTCCGAACGCGGGAAGAACTCGTACCACGAGCCGTACAGGGCCCGCTCCCGCTCCACCAGCAGCGGCAGCGGCTCACTGCTGGTGACCAG
>NZ_JAIGQA010000391.1:0-807 GCF_019733245.1 Streptomyces sp. WAC04114 | reverse complement strand
GGGCTCGGAGATGGGTATAAGAGAGCGGGACATCGGGGGGCTGCTGCCGGACCGGCTCGGCGATCTGGTCGACGCGCAGGCCGCGGTGGGCTTCACGGTCGACACGGCACCGACGCTGCTGGGCGGGCTCGGCTGGTCGATCGGCATCCTCGTCGTCGCGCTGCTGGCCTCGCGCCGTACGCCGCTGCCTCGGGGCTGGGAGGCCGTGCACCGGGTCGTGCGGCCGGCCGTGTCGGCGGTGGTGACCGTGCTGCTGGTGGCGGTGGCGGCGGGGTGCGCGGCGGCGGCGTACGCGGCGATCGGCGACGACCATCCCCGGCGCATCGCCGGCGCGGCGCTGCTCGGGGCGCCGAACGGGGTGTGGCTGGGTGTGCCGCTCGGCCTGTTCGTGCCCTGGGACGGGCGGGCGACGGGTGAACTGACCCGTTTCCTGCCGGACCCGCTGGACGATCTGCTCGGCTCCGGGACCGACCGGCCGGTGACGCTGGGCCGGCTGGCCGAGCTGGACGGTCGGGTGTGGCTGCTGGGGGTGGCGGCGGCGTCGATGATGCTGCTGGCGGGCGTGCTGGCGGGGGTTCGGACGCCGGTCGGGGCGGACGAGCGTCCCGGGGCGCTGCGCTTCGCGGCCCGGTGCGCGCTGCGACTGGGGGTCGCGACCGCGGTCACCCTGCCCTTGCTGGCCTGGCTGACGGGCGTCTCCGTGACCGCGTCCCTGTCCGTGCTCGGCTTCGACGCCTTCGACGCGGGCATCGACCTGCACGGCCACCTCGGTGCCGCGCAGCTGCTTGGTGCCGGCTGGGGTACGGG
>NZ_JAIGQA010000390.1:0-827 GCF_019733245.1 Streptomyces sp. WAC04114 | reverse complement strand
CTCGCCACGTCGTTCGCGTTCTTCGTCATCGGCGGTGTGATGGCGCTGTTCATGCGCGCCGAGCTGGCCCGTCCGGGTCTGCAGATCATGTCGAACGAGCAGTTCAACCAGGCGTTCACGATGCACGGCACGATCATGCTGCTGATGTTCGCGACGCCGCTGTTCGCCGGATTCGCGAACTGGATCATGCCGCTGCAGATCGGCGCGCCCGACGTGGCGTTCCCGCGGCTGAACATGTTCGCCTACTGGCTCTACCTGTTCGGCTCGCTCATCGCGGTCGGCGGCTTCCTCACTCCGCAGGGCGCGGCCGACTTCGGCTGGTTCGCCTACAGCCCGCTCTCGGACGCCGTCCGCAGCCCGGGCATCGGCGCCGACATGTGGATCATGGGTCTGGCCTTCTCCGGCTTCGGCACCATCCTCGGCTCGGTCAACTTCATCACCACGATCATCTGCATGCGCGCCCCCGGCATGACGATGTTCCGCATGCCGATCTTCGTGTGGAACGTGCTGCTGACCGGTGTGCTGGTCCTGCTCGCCTTCCCGGTCCTCGCGGCCGCGCTGTTCGCCCTGGAGGCGGACCGCAAGTTCGGGGCGCAGATCTTCGACTCCGCCAACGGCGGCGCATTGCTGTGGCAGCACCTCTTCTGGTTCTTCGGCCACCCAGAGGTGTACATCATCGCGTTGCCGTTCTTCGGCATCATCTCCGAGGTCATCCCGGTCTTCTCCCGTAAGCCGATGTTCGGTTACACGGGTCTGATCGGCGCGACCATCGCGATCGCGGGTCTGTCCGTGACGGTGTGGGCGCACCACATGTACGTCACCGGCGG
>NZ_JAIGQA010000038.1:0-52149 GCF_019733245.1 Streptomyces sp. WAC04114 | reverse complement strand
GGGCGCGGTGAGCGGCGCAGGAGCATCGGTGGCGGAGGGGCTGCGGGCCGAGCGGGTCAGCCGCCGCGCCGACGGGCGTCTCATCCTGGACGGCGTCGCCCTCGCGCCGGAGACCGGCTCCACGGTCGGCGTCCTCGGACCCAACGGCTCCGGCAAGTCCACGCTGCTGCGACTGCTGGCCGGGCTGCTCACCCCGACCTCCGGAGTCGTCACCCTCGACGGCACACCGCTGGGCGACCTGCCCCGCCGCACGGTCGCACGCCGCCTCGCCGTGGTCGAGCAACAGTCCGACACCCAGGTCGAGTTGACGGTCGAGGACGTCGTACGGCTGGGCCGCGTCCCGCACCGCCGTGCCTGGACACCCGCCTCCGCGGACGACGAACGGGCCGTGCGCGCTGCCCTTCGGCGCACGGGCCTCGACGGCCGGGCCCGGCAGCTCTGGCACACCCTCTCCGGCGGCGAACGCCAGCGGGTGCAGATCGCCCGCGCGCTCGCCCAGGAACCCCGCGAACTCCTCCTCGACGAGCCCACCAACCATCTCGACATCCACCACCAGCTCGACCTCCTCACCCTGGTCACGGGTCTGCCGGTCACCACCGTCGTCACCCTGCACGACCTCAACCTCGCGGCCATGTACTGCGATCGGGTCGTCGTGCTGTCCGCGGGGCGGGTCGTGGCCGCGGGCACTCCGGGCGACGTCCTCACCGCCGAGCTCGTCGCCGATGTGTACGGGGTGCGGGCCGCCGTCAGCCGCGAGGGGCCCGAGGGGCGGCCCCATGTGCGGTTCCTGGGCCCGCAGGCCTGACAGCAGCGGCCGGACACGCCGTGGGCGGGGCGATCGCGCCACGGCGGCCGGAAATCGCCGAACCTGCCCGCGCATGCCCGCCCATCCGCCTACGCTCGCCTCGTGCTGCGCATCATCGACGCCCGAACCCGTGAGCCGGTCGACGCCGCCCCGGCCCGCCGGGGCCTGACCCGTGTCGAGGTGCACGCACCCGGCTCCGACACGACGAACCTGCGGGTGCTGCTCGTCGGAGACCTGCTGGTGCGGACCCTGGAGCTCGGCGGCACACCGGTGTGGGCGCTGCTGACCGGCGGCCACCGGCAGGCGGAGCTGCGCGCCGACGCCGCGACGCTCGGCATCCGCCCCTTCGAGGACAGCCCCGACGTCGGTGCCGGTCTGGGCGAGTCCCAGGTCGTCCACGTCACCACCGAGGACGGGGCGGCACCCGACGGGGTGCGGATCGCCGTCGCGCCCGCGGAGCCGGGCCCGCCGCACCCCTTGGACCCCGCCGTCCTGCGCCTCGCCCTGATCAGCCGGCACCACCGCACCCCCCTCCGGCTGGAGGCGGCCGCACTCGACGACGCCCACGCGACCCTGGCCCGCTGGCGCGGCGCGGTCGCCCGCTGGGCGCGGCAGCCCTCGCGGCCGGTCCCCGACGACGTACGGGACCGGCTGCGCGCCGCCTGGGACGACGACCTCGACGTGCCGCGGGTACTGGACGTCCTGCGTCAGGTCGAGACCGAGCCGGTGCTGGCGGACGGTGCCCGCTTCGAGACGTACGCCTACGCCGACCGGATCCTCGGCCTCGACCTCACCCGCGACCTGGGAGCCCCGTCATGATCGAACGCTCCGGAGCCGGCCCGCTGCGCCGCCTCATCGTGCTGCGGCACGCCAAGTCCGCCTGGCCCCTGGACGTCGTCGACCACGAACGCCCCCTCGCCCCGCGCGGCCGCCGGGACGCCCCCGCGGCCGGGCGCGCCCTGGCCGACGCCGACCTCCTGCCGGACCTGGCGCTGTGCTCCACCGCCGTCCGCGCCCGCCGGACCTGGGACCTCGCCGCCGCCGAGTGGGGCACGCCGCCGCCGGTCCGGTACGACCGGCGGCTGTACGCCGCCGGACCCGCCGGCCTGCTGGCCGTGGTGCACGAGGTGCCCGCCGCGGTGGAGACGCTGCTGCTGCTCGGGCACAACCCCGGCCTCGAGGAACTGGTCCTGGCCCTCGCCGGCGACGGCCTCGACGACACCCTGGAGCAGGTCCGCACGAAGTTCCCCACGTCGGCGATCGCTGTTCTGGCCTGGCGCGGCACGGCCTGGCGGGACCTCGCCCCCGGCACTGCGCTGCTCACGTCCGTGACCGTGCCCCGGGGCGCGAAGAAGTAGGCCCGGACCCGCGCATAGGCTGGCCGTATGCCCGACGAATACCGCACGGTCGCCGGCCCCGGCGTGCACGAGACCGAGGTCAACCGCTCCCGCTTCCTGTGCGCCCTCGCCCCGGCGGCCACCGAGCAGGAGGCCCAGGACTTCATCGCCGCGGTCCGCAAGGAACACGCCGACGCCAACCACAACTGCTGGGCCTACGTCATCGGCGCCGACGCCTCCGTCCAGAAGGCGAGCGACGACGGCGAACCCGGCGGCACGGCCGGCGTCCCCATGCTCCAGATGCTGCTGCGCCGCGACATGCGGTACGTCGTCGCCGTCGTCACCCGCTACTTCGGCGGGGTCAAACTCGGCGCCGGCGGGCTCATCCGGGCGTACGGCGGAGCGGTCGGCGAGGCCCTGGACACCCTGGGCACCCGCACCCGCCGCAGGTACCGGCTGGCCACGGTCACCGTCGACCACCAGCGGGCCGGCAAGCTGGAGAACGACCTGCGCACCGGCGGGCGCGAAGTCCGGGACGTGCGCTACGGAGAGGCCGTCACCCTCGAGATCGCCCTCCCGGACGCCGACGTGCCCGCCTTCCGTTCCTGGCTCGCCGACGCCACCGCCGGCACGGCCGGCTTCGAGGCGGGCGGGGAGGCGTACGGGGACGCGTGACGGCGGCTCCGCCTCGCGCGTTGGCGCGGTACACATGCGGACATGTCCGCCGAATTGGCCCCGGGCAGGCGTGAAATGCCGAGGTTCGTGAGGGAGCGGGTGCCCGCACGCGTTAGCGTGGTGGGTGCTGACAGCGAGCCGTACCGGCTCGCGCTGGTCGTACGGAAAGCAGGGGCGGACATGCAGGTCGGAGCGGCGTCTTGAGGCTGCTGCACACCTCCGACTGGCATCTCGGCCGCGCCTTCCACCGGGTGAACATGCTCGGCGCCCAGGCCGAGTTCATCGACCACCTCGTCACCACCGTGCGGGAGCGCGACGTGGACGCCGTGGTCGTGTCGGGAGACGTCTACGACCGCGCCGTGCCGCCGCTCGCCGCGGTCGAGCTGTTCGACGAAGCCCTGCACCGCCTCGCCGCTCTCGGCGTGCCGACCGTGATGATCTCCGGGAACCACGACTCGGCCCGCCGGCTCGGCGTCGGAGCCGGGCTGATCGGGCGGGCCGGCATCCACCTGCGGACCGAGCCGTCGGCGTCCGGCACCCCGGTGGTGCTGGCCGACGGCGACGGCGACGTCGCCTTCTACGGGTTGCCCTATCTCGAACCGGCCCTGGTGAAGGACGAGTTCGGAGTGGAGAAGGCCGGGCACGAGGCCGTGCTCGCCGCCGCCATGGACCGGGTCCGCGCCGACCTCGCCGCCCGCGCGCCCGGCACCCGCTCCGTCGTCCTCGCACACGCCTTCGTCACCGGCGGCGAACCCAGCGACAGCGAGCGGGACATCACCGTCGGCGGCGTCGCCGCGGTGCCGGCCGGGGTGTTCGACGGCGTCGACTACGTGGCGCTCGGGCACCTGCACGGCTGCCAGACCCTCACCGACCGCGTCCGCTACTCCGGCTCCCCGCTGCCCTACTCCTTCTCCGAGGCCGCCCACCGCAAGAGCATGTGGCTGGTGGACCTGGCCGCGGACGGCTCCCTCGACGCCGAGCGCGTCGACTGCCCGGTGCCCCGCGCCCTGGCCCGGATCCGGGGCACCCTGGAGGACCTGCTCGCCGACCCGGACCTGGCACGGCACGAGGAGGCGTGGGTCGAGGCGACCCTGACCGACCCCGTCCGCCCGGCCGACCCGATGGCCCGGCTCGCCGAGCGCTTCCCGCACACCCTCAGCCTCGTCTTCGACCCCGACCGCGACGACGCCGAGTCCGAGGTGTCGTACGCCCGGCGCCTCGCCGGCCGCAGCGACCAGCAGATCGCCGAGGACTTCGTCGCCCATGTGCGCGGCGCCGCGCCCGACCCGCACGAACAGGGCGTGCTGCGGGACGCGTTCGACGCGGTCCGGGCCGACGAGACTGTACGGGAGGTGGCCCGGTGAGGCTCCACCGGCTCACCCTCACCGCCTTCGGTCCCTTCGGCGGCACCCAGACCGTCGACTTCGACGACCTGTCCGCGGCCGGGCTGTTCCTGCTGCACGGCCCCACCGGCGCGGGCAAGACATCCGTCCTCGACGCCGTCTGCTACGCGCTCTACGGCTCGGTGCCGGGCGCCCGGCAGGGCGGCGGACAGGGCACGGCCCTGCGCAGCGATCACGCCGCACCCGCGACCCGCACCGAGGTCACCCTCGACCTCACCGTCGCCGGACGCCGCCTGGAGGTCACCCGCCGGCCGCCCTGGGAACGCCCCAAGAAGCGCGGCACCGGCACCACGCTCGACAAGGCCCAGACATGGCTGCGCGCGTACGACGCGACGGCCGGGGCCTGGAAGGACCTCAGCCGCTCCCACCAGGAGATCGGCGAGGAGATCACCCAGCTGCTCGGCATGAGCCGGGAGCAGTTCTGCCAGGTCGTGCTGCTGCCGCAGGGCGACTTCGCCCGGTTCCTGCGCGCCGACGCCGAGGCCCGCGGCAAACTGCTGGGCCGCCTGTTCGACACCCGCCGCTTCGCCGACGTCGAGAAGCGCCTCGCCGAGCGGCGCCGCACCACCGAGACCCAGGTGCGGGACGGGGACGCGGAACTGCTGGCCGACGCCCACCGCATGCAGCAGGCCGCGGGCGACGCCATGGAGCTGCCCGAACTGGCCCCGGGCGAACCGGGACTCGCCGAGGCCGTGCTGAACGCCGCCGCCGTCGCCCGCAGCACCGCCCGCGAGCAGCTCACCGTCGCCGCCTGCACGCTCACCGCCGCCGAGTCCGCGCAGGCCGCCGCCGGCCGGGCCCTGGACGACGTACGCGAACTCGCCCGCCTTCAGGGGCGATTCGCGCAGGCGCAGGAGCGGGCGGCACGCCTGGAACAGGGAGCCGAGGCCTACCGGGAGGCCCTGGCGCTCATGGAGCGGGCCCGCAAGGCCGAAGCGGTCGCGCCCGCCCTGGACCTGCGGGAGTCCTCCGAAGCCGAACACCGCCGGGCGGCCGCCGCCGAGGCACGCGCGCGTGCCCTGCTCCCGGACACCTTCGCCGACGCGGGCGCGGCCGGGCTGGCCGCCGCCGCACGCCGGGCCGCCGAGGAACTGGGCGGGCTCGACGCGGCCCGCCGGGCCGAGCGGCGCCTGGCCGAACTCCTCGACGAGCGCGCCGGCCTGGACCGCCAGGAGCGTGCCGACGCGGACCTCCTGCACGAGGCGGAGGCCTGGCTCGACGGCTGGGAGGAGACGCGCACCGCACTCCAGACCCGCCTCGACACCGCGCAGCAGGCCGCCGCCCTCGCCGAGCAGCTCGCCGAGCGCCGCGAGCCGGCGCAGCAGCGGCTTCGGGCGGCCCGCATGCGCGACCAGCTCGCCCAGGACACGGACCGGGCGGTCGACCGGGTCCGCACCGCGCAGGACGACACGCTCCGTGCCAAGCAGCACTGGCTCGAGCTCAAGGAGCAGCGCCTGAACGGCATCGCCGCCGAACTGGCCGCGCACCTCACCGACGGCGCGCCCTGCGCCGTCTGCGGCGCCACCGAACACCCCGCCCCGGCCCGCAAGGTGGCCGGGCACGTCGACCGCGAGGCGGAGGAGCACGCCCTCACCGCCTACCAGCGCGCCGACGAGCAGCGCGCCGAGGACGAACGGCGTCTCGCCGTCGTACGGGAGGCCCTCGCCGCGGCCACCGCGGAGGCCGGTGACAGTCCCACCGAACAACTCGCGCAGGAACTGGCGGAGTTGGACGAGCGTTACGCGCAGGCCCGCAGTGCCGCGGCCGAGCTGCACGCCGCGCGGGAGCGGCTGCGGCAGGCCGGGCAGGAGCACGAACGCCGCCTCGCCGCCCGGCAGGAGACGGCCGTGCGGACCGCCTCCCGGGTCGGTCACCGGGAGCGGCTGGACCGCGAACGGGCCTTGCTGGAGGAGGAGCTGGACCGGGCGCGCGGCTCCCTGGACAGCGTCGCCGCGCGGGCCGCGCAGCTGGAGCGGCGCACCGCGCTGCTCACGGACGCCGCCGACACCGCCCGCGCCGCCGAGGACGCCGCCCAGCGGCTGAAGGACGCCGACGCCCGCCTCGCCGACGCCGCCTTCCGGGCAGGCTTCGAGACCCCGCAGGCCGCGGCCGACGCCCTCCTCGACCGCGCCGCCCACCGCGAACTGCAACGCCGCCTGGACGCCTGGCAGCACGAGGAGGCCGCCGTACGGGCCGTCCTCGCCGAGGCCGACACCGCCGCGGCGGCCCGCGAGCCGCAGGCCGACCCGGACGCGGCGCAACAGGCCGCCGACGAGGCGGCCCGGCGGCTGCGCGCCGCCGCCTCCGCCCACGACGCCGCGCAGCGGAGCTGCGCCGAACTCGACCGGCTCTCCGCCCGGGCGACCGCCGCCGTGCGTCGGCTGGCGCCGCTGCGCGAGGAGTACGACCGCGTCGCCCGCATGGCCGGCCTCGCCGCGGGCACCTCGGCGGACAACGAACGCCGCATGCGCCTGGAGTCGTACGTCCTGGCCGCCCGGCTGGAGCAGGTCGCCGCCGCCGCGACCGTCCGGCTGCGCCGCATGTCCTCCGGCCGCTACACCCTCGTCCACTCCGACGACCGCACCGGACGCGGCCGCAGCGGGCTCGGACTGCACGTCGTCGACGCCTGGACCGGCCGTGAACGCGACACGGCGACGCTGTCGGGCGGCGAGACGTTCTTCGCCTCGCTCGCCCTGGCCCTCGGCCTCGCGGACGTCGTCACGGACGAGGCGGGCGGGGTGCGGCTGGACACCCTCTTCATCGACGAGGGCTTCGGCAGCCTCGACGACCAGACCCTCGACGAGGTCCTCGACGTCCTCGACTCCCTGCGCGAACGCGACCGGAGCGTCGGCATCGTCAGCCACGTCGCCGACCTGCGGCGGCGGATCCACGCCCAGCTCGAAGTGGTCAAGGGCCGGTCCGGCTCGACCCTGCGCCAGCGCGGCACCGGCTGACGTCAGCGCCCCAGGGGACGCCGGGGGAGGGGTGAGGAATACACCACGCTCGTGGTCACCGAGCCCAGCGCCCCGATCTTCCCCGACACCTCCTCCAGGTGACGCATCGAGCGGGCCGTGACCTTGATGACGAAGCAGTCGTCCCCCGTGACGTGGTGCGCCTCCAGGATCTCGGGCGTGACGGCGACCAGGTCGTGGAAGGGCTTGTAGTTGCCGTTCGGATACCTCAGGCGCACGAACGCCAGGATCGGCAGGCCCAGCCGCTCCGGGTCCACCACCGCGGCGTAGCCCCGGATGACCCCGGCCTCCTCCATGCGGCGCACCCGGTCGGTGACCGCGCTCGCGGACATGGAGACGGCCCGGGCCAGCTCGGCGAAACTGGCCCGGCCCTCCCGCTGGAGGACGTCCAGAATGCGCCAGTCGGTGGCGTCCGGGGAATACTCGGTCATGCCCGAGGGATAGCAGGGGAATCCCCGGCGGATCAAGCCGAGCGCCGGGGATCGTCACTTCAGGGAGGGGACCGGCGGCCGTAGTTTTGCCGCATGACCACCATCGTGAACCCCGTCCTGCGCGTCGCCCCCGCCGCTCCGGCTGAGGCCGTCGCGCACTTCCGCGCCGGGCTCGCCTTCCACACCGACGTGTCCGACGTCGCCGCCGCACTCGACGCCGGCGGCGACCCCGGCTTCGTCCTCGTCGACTCCCGCTCCACCGAGGCGTGGGACCAGGGCCACATCCCCGGCGCGCTCCACCTGCCGACCGTGCTCGTCCCCGAGCAGGCCGGGCAGCTCCTCGACCGGTCGGTGCCGGTCGTCACGTACTGCTGGGGCCCCGGCTGCAACGGTGCCGCCCGCGCCGCCCTGGCCCTCGCCGAACTCGGCTACCGGGTCAAGGAGATGCTCGGCGGCTTCGAGTACTGGGTGCGCGAGGGACTGGAGTTCGAGACCTGGCAGGGGCGCGAGCGCCGGGCCCCGGACCCCCTGACGGCGCCCGTGGACGCCGGCGACTGCGGCTGCTGAACCCCCGATCCTTTGCGGCGAGTTGACCCTGTAGGTTCTTGCGCCATGGTGCGATACGCGGAGCCGGGCGCAGTGGAATGGGTGGAGTCGGGCGGCGGACCGCTGATAGCGGTGCCGGAGACCGTCCTGCCGTTCTGGGCGGGTGCCGACGGCGAGGAGACGGCCTCGGACTACGACCGGGCCTGCGAGGTGGACGGCCACGTCGGGCTCCTCCCGGTCGGCGACTCCACGGCCCTGGTCCTGGGCGACGAGCCCGCCTCGACCGCCTACCTGCCCGACCGGGGCATGTTCGTCCGGTGGTGCGCCGCCGACTCCGAGCACGAACTCCTGGCGAGCGTCCCGCCGGCGACCACCACGGCGGAGTGGGGGCCGGAGACGACCTGGAAGGTGCCCGGGCCCGTCCGCCTCTTCGACGCGGCGTGGCCCGGCACGGGCCTCACGGACACCGACCAGGTCCGGGTGGCCCTGGAACCCGGCAGCTACGCGGTCCGCGCGGCGAGGGTCCAGCCGGGCCCGGAGACCTGGCTGGACCTGATCGAGCTGCGCCTCCTGGCGCCGCGATAGCGACGGCCCGCGACGCGCCCGCGTCCTGGCGCCGCGACGCCCCGCCGACACGCCTGCAGCTGCGACGCCCTTACAGCCGCGACAGTTCGTCCACCAGATCGTCCAGACCCAGCGACCCCTGCGACAGTGCCGCCATGTGCCAGGCCTTCGGGTCGAAGGCGTCGCCGTGGCGGGCGCGGGCGTTCTCGCGACCCAGCAGCCAGGCCCGCTCGCCGAGCTTGTAGCCGATGGCCTGGCCCGGCATGGACAGGTAGCGGGTCAGCTCGCTCTCCACGAAGTCGGCCGGGCGGCTGCTGTGCGAGCCGAAGAACTCCTGCGCCAGCTCGGCCGTCCAGCGCTCGCCGGGGTGGAAGGGTGAGTCGTCCGGGATCGTCAGCTCCAGATGCATGCCGATGTCGATGATGACGCGCACCGCCCGCATCATCTGGGCGTCCAGGTAGCCGAGCCGGCGCTCCGGGTCGGTCAGGAAGCCCAGTTCGTCCATCAGTCGCTCCGCGTACAGCGCCCAGCCCTCGGCGTTGGCGCTCACCATGCCGACGCTCGCCTGGTAACGGGAGAGGTTCTGCGCCACGTGCTTCCACTGGGCCAGCTGGAGGTGATGGCCGGGCACGCCCTCGTGGTACCAGGTCGACACCAGGTCGTAGACCGGGAAGCGCGTCTCGCCCATCGTGGGCAGCCAGGTGCAGCCCGGGCGGGAGAAGTCGTCCGACGGCGGCGTGTAGTAGGGGGCCGCGGCGCTGCCCGGAGGGGCGATGCGCGACTCCACCCGGCGCACCCGCTCGGCCAGGTCGAAGTGGGTGCCGTCGAGGGCGTCCATCGCCTCGTCCATGAGGCTCTGCAGCCAGTCGCGGACCTCGTCGACGCCCTCGATGTGCGTGCCCTGCGCGTCGAGGTGGGCCAGCGCCTCCCACGGCGTGCCGGCACCCGGCAGGATCTTCTCGGCCTCGCTCTTCATCTCGCCGAGCAGCCGGTGGTACTCGGACCAGCCGTAGGCGTACGCCTCGTCCAGGTCGAGGTCCGTGCCGTTGAAGTAGCGCACCCAGCGCGCGTACCGCTCCCGGCCCACCACGTCCGGTGCGCCCTCGATCGTCGGCGCGTACACGTCCCGCATCCAGTCGCGCAGCCGCACGACCGCCTCGGTGGCCGAGCGGGCGGCGGTGTCCAGCTCGGACCGCAGGGCCTCGGGGCCGGCCGCCGCGTACTGCTCGAACCAGCCGTGCCCCTCGCCATCGGCGTCGGCCCACTCACCGAGCTGCGTCACGAAGGTGGCGGTGGCGCGGGGGCCGGCGTACAGCTTCCGCTCCAGGCCGAGCGCCAGGGACTCCCGGTAGCCCTCCAGCGCTGCCGGGACGCCGCGCAGCCGCTCGGCGATCGCCGCCCAGTCCTGCTCCGTCTGCGCGGGCGTCACGGTGAACACCTGCCGCACCGCGTGCGCGATCGAGCTCAGATTGCTGACGGAACGCAGGCTCTCGTCGGCCTCGTGCACCGCGAGTTCGGCGCCCAGCCGCTCGCGCAGCAGCCGCGCGCACCGGCGCTCGATGTCACTGTCCGCGCCGGGCAGCCGCTCGGCCTCGTCCAGCCGTGCCAGTGTCCGCCGCGCCAGCTCCGCGAGCGCCTCCTGCCCCGCGGGCGAGGTGTCGGGCAGCCTGCTCGAACTCTCCTTGTCGCCGAGGAACGTGCCGGTGATCGGGTCGAGGGCGACGAGCTCGTCGACGTACGCGTCGGCGACCTCTCGGGGCAGCGGGCTCTTGATCTCAGACATGCGGCCATCCTCGTACGGCGGACCGCGCACGTCACGCGGATTGAGCCGAGGGCGAAGGCGGCAGCAGCGGCCCGCACTCCCACTGCTGGAAGATCAGCCGGGTCTCCACCCGCGCCACCTCCCGCTGCGACGTGAACTCGTCCAGCACCAGCCGCTGCAGGTCGGCCATGTCGGCGACCGCGACATGGACCAGATAGTCGTCGGGACCGGTCAGGTGGAACACCGTCCGCGACTCCGGCAGGACCCGGATCCGCTCCACGAACGGTCCCACCAGCTCCCGGCGGTGCGGCCTGACCTGCACCGACAGCAGGGCTTCCAGCCCCCGTCCCAGCTTGGCCGGATCCAGTTCCAGCCGGTGCCCGAGGATCACGCCCGACCGGCGCAGCCGCGTCACCCGGTCCAGGCACGTCGACGGCGCCACCCCGACCTGCGCGGCGAGATCCCGGTAGGTCGCCCGGGCGTCGTTCTGCAACAGCCGCAACAGATGGAGATCCACCGGATCGAGTACGACAGATTCAGCCATCGGCCGAACGTAGCACGGGAGCCGCACCCGGCAGCCCGGCCGATGTTCACCCTTGCCCACCATGGACATGGACACAACGAGCACGCACGCCCACGACGCCATACGCACCGCACCGCGAGCCCTCGCCACCGAGGCCGTGCACGCCGGGCGGGACGACCTCGCCCGGCAGGGCCTGCACGCCCCGCCGATCGACCTGTCCACCACCTACCCGTCGTACGACAGCCGCGGTGAGGCGGCCCGGATCGACGCGTTCGCCACCACCGGCGCGGAGCCGGACGGGCCGCCCGTCTACGGACGGCTCGGCAACCCCACCGTCGCCCGCTTCGAGACCGCCCTGGCCCGCCTGGAGGGCACCGAGGCGGCCGTGGCGTTCGCGAGCGGCATGGCCGCACTCAGCGCCGTGCTGCTCGTCCGCGGCTCCATGGGCCTGCGCCACGTCGTCGCCGTACGCCCCCTCTACGGCTGCAGCGACCACCTGCTCACCGCCGGGCTGCTGGGCTCGGAGGTGACCTGGACCGACCCGGCCGGCGTCGCCGACGCCCTGCGCCCGGACACCGGGCTCGTCCTGGTCGAGTCCCCGGCCAACCCCACGCTTGCCGAGGTCGACCTGCGGGCTGTCGCGCACGCCTGCGGCTCGGTGCCGCTGCTCGTCGACAACACCTTCGCCACGCCGGTCCTCCAGCGCCCCGCCGAGCACGGGGCGCGGCTGATCCTGCACAGCGCCACCAAGTACCTCGGCGGGCACGGCGACGTCCTCGCGGGCGTGGTCGCCTGCGACGAGGAGTTCGCGGGCCGGCTGCGGCAGGTGCGCTTCGCCACGGGCGGTGTTCTGCACCCATTGGCCGGCTACCTGCTGCTGAGGGGCCTGTCCACCCTCCCCGTCCGCGTCCGGGCGGCCTCCGCCACGGCGGCCGAACTCGTCCGCCGCCTCGCCGCCGACCCGCGCGTCGCCCGCGTCCACTACCCGCGCATCGGCGGCGCGATGGTCGCCTTCGAGGTGGACGGCGACCCGCACGAGGTGATCGGCGCGGTCCGCCTGATCACCCCGGCGGTGAGCCTCGGCAGCGTGGACACCCTCATCCAGCACCCGGCCTCCATCAGCCACCGCATCGTCGACGCGGACGACCGCAGGGGAGCCGGCGTGAGCGACCAGCTCCTGCGCATGTCGGTGGGCCTGGAGGACGTGGAGGACCTGTGGTCGGATCTCGACCAGGCGCTGGGGCGCCCCGAAACGGGCGCGGGGAACTGCGCGACAAGCCACAACGAACCCGCGCCCGCGCACTGACAGATACCGCTACGGTGCGGAGGCGCTCCCGAGGCCCTCCGCACCCGTCACGACCGCTTCACTCAACCGCGCCGTGATGACCAGTGTCCCTTCCTCGACCTGGTAGTCGAGAGGCAGTCCCAGTCCCCGCATGGCGGCGACCATCCCCGTGTTGGACGACTGCGTCACGGCATACACACTCGAGCACCCGGCATCGACTGCCATCCCCACCAGCCTGCGCAGCAACTCCGCCCCGACACCCCGCCGCTGCCAGGTGTCCTCGACGAGCAGCGCGATCTCCGTCTCGTCGCCGTCCCACAGGAGGTGACCGAGCCCGACGATCCGCCCGGAGGCCGTCTGTACGGCGAGGGTGCGGCCGTACCGCGGACTGAGCAGGTGGTTGAGGTAGCGGTCCGCGTCACCGACGGGCCCGTGATAGCGCAGCCTCAGCGTGTGCGCCGAGCAGCGATCGTGCATGGCCCGGGCCGCTTCGAGGTCCCGGGTGTCGGCCCGCCGCACGGTGATGTCGCTGCCCTCGGCGAGCGTGAGCACGTCCCGGCCGTGCGGCAGGCGCGGCCCGAGCCGGGCGTCGAGCTCCACCAGGGCCCTGGCCCGGGCGAACTCGGTGGGGGTGAAGGGCAGATACGGCCGCTCGACGGTGATCACGCCGCCTTCCGGGCCGCGCAGCCGCATCACGGTGTCGTCGAGGGCGCCCTCCACGGGAACGCCGCCCGTGGCCCGGCCGCCGCCGGCCGGAGCGGGACGGGACCGGATCGTGCACCGGCCGAGCAACTGCCGCAGAGCCAGCGGAAGTTCCGCCGCGTCCAGGGCGGTGCGGGCGGCGAGCCCGAGGACCCGGGTCGGCGCGTCCACCAGGTCGTGGGCGTCGGCCCGCTCGATCCAGGTGTCGGTGCCCCCGGCCGACTCGACGGCCGCGGTGACCCCGGACGCCGGCAGACCGGCCGGGCCCCGCAGCAGGAACTCGTCGACCGTGCCCGTGGCCAGCGGGTGCGTCTGCAGGCTCAGGATGTCGACGCGCTGCCCGGCCAGGGCGGCGCACAGCGCGGCCAGGGACCCCGGTTCGTCCTGAACCGTGGTCCGCATCCGCCACAGGGTGTTCGCCCCCGGCACCGGCTCCGGTGCCGGGGACCCGGTATCACTCGTCGGCGGTGCGTGTTCCTGGCGTCGTGTCCGCCAGGCGTGGAACGCCGCCGTGGCCCGCTGCCACGAGGTGGCGGGGCGGCAGTTGTCGTCGGGGTGCGTCACTTGCGTCACTTCTCGCGTCATGCACCCACTGTGACGGAACGGTGTTGCGTGATCGCGAACGCATTGTGACCGGTGGGTAAAGGAGGCAGTTTGCCCCCTTTGTCAACCCTTCAAACGTCGCACTCCGTGCCTACTGGCCGACCAGGCCCGGCTGGAGCGTCTGCGTGAACAGCACGGCGCCGTCCTGCTCCCGCAGACGCACCGTCAGCTCCCCGCTGTGGCCGTCGATGTCGACCTCGCCGAAGAACTGGTAGCCGCCGGCGGGGGAGACGTTGGCGGTCGTCGGCGCCTTCACGAACACGCGGTCCGGGCCGAAGGTGCCGTCGAGCGCGTTCGCGGGGAAGGCACCGGCGTTGAGCGGGCCCGAGACGAACTCCCAGAACGGCTCGAAGTCGGTGAAGGCCGCCCTGGACGGCTGGTAGTGCTGCGCCGAGGTGTGGTGCACATCGGCGGTCAGCCACACCGTGCCCGTGATCCGCCGGTGCTTGACGAACCGCAGCAGTTCGGCGATCTGCAGCTCGCGGCCGAGCGGTTTGCCCGGGTCGCCCTGGGCGACGGCCTCGATGTTCGGCGCGTCCGGGACGACGAGGCCGATCGGCATGTCGGAGGCGATCACCTTCCACACCGCCCGGGAGCGGGACAGCTCGCGCTTGAGCCACTCCAACTGCTCGCGGCCCAGGATGCCCTGCGGGTCGACGGGCTGGTCGTCCGGCGAGTTGGCGTTGCGGTAGGTGCGCATGTCCAGGACGAACACGTCCAGCAGCGGGCCGTGGTGCTGCACGCGGTAGACCCGGCCGTCGGGGCGGCGCAGCGTGGAGATCGGGAAGTACTCGGAGAAGGCCTGGCGGGCGCGGGCGGCGAGCACGTCGACGCGCTTCTCGGTGTAGCGGGCGTCGGTGAGGATCTCGCCCGGGTACCAGTTGTTGACGACCTCGTGGTCGTCCCACTGGACGATGGAGGGAACCCGGGCGTTGAAGGCCCGCAGGTTCTCGTCCAGCAGGTTGTAGCGGAAGTTGCCGCGGAACTCCGCGAGGGTCTCGGCGACCTTGGCCTTCTCCTCGGTCGTGACGTTCCGCCAGATCCGGCCGTCCGGCAGGGTCACGGTGCCGGTGATCGGGCCGTCGGCGTAGATGTTGTCGCCGCTGCAGAGGAAGAAGTCCGGGTCGAGGGCGCCCATCGCGTCGTAGATGCGGTAGCCGCCGAGCTCCGGGTTGATGCCCCAGCCCTGCCCGGCCAGGTCGCCGGACCAGACGAACCGCACGCCGTCACGGCGCTTGGCGGACGCCGTGCGGAACGTGCCCGTGACCGGCTCGCCGGTGCGGCGTGGGTCGTCCGGGTCGGCGAGCAGCACGCGGTAGTGGATCTGCTCGCCGGACGGCAGGCCGCGCAGCCGGGTCGTGCCGGTGAAGTCAGTACCGGGGCCCAGCAGCGGCCCGTTCCATCTGCGGGTGTTGCGGAACGACTCGGTCGCCGACGTCTCCACGATCATCCGGGCCGGCCGGTCGGAGCGCACCCACACAAGACCGGAATCACAGGTCACGTCGCCCGCCTGCACACCCCACCCCGCCGTCGGGCGCCCGGAGCGGGCGAAGGCGGGCGCCACGCCGAGAGCGGTGGGCAGGGACAGGGCCGCCGACGCGGCAAGGGAGCCACGCAGGACGCTACGGCGCCCGGGCAACGGACGGTGTGACATGGATGCGCCTCCAGGGACGGGATCCGGCCAAGTGTGCAGTGCCACAACTACTCCCACGCCGCAGCGCACACACGAACCCCAAGTGAACAACTGACCGCAGGGTGAGGGAACGCGCGAACCGGTCGGCTCACCCGGTCGCCGCCTCGGCCATCAGACGCACTCCGTCGGCGATCCGGGCGGGCGGCACATGGGCGTAGCCGAGGACCAGCCGGACCTCCTTGTCTCCCTCGGCCCCGGCCGGCGCGTGGGCGTAGGCCGAGAGCGGGCGCACCGCCACCCCCGCCTCCGCCACCCGCGCGAGGAACCGCTCCTCGGGCCCGTACCGCCGCGGCAGCGTGGCGATCACGTGCAGGCCCGCGGCGATCCCGGACACCTCCGATCCGGGGAAGTGCGCGTCCAGGGCGGCGACCAGCGCGTCGCGCCGGTCGCGGTAGGCGCGCTGGCAGCGGCGCAACTGGCGGTCGTAGTCGCCGCGCTCCAGGAACCGGGCGAACAGGGCCTGGTCGAGGGCCGGGTGGCCGAGATCCATCGTGCGCTTGCGTTCGACGACCTCCTCCGTCCAGGACTCCGGCACCAGCAGCCAGCCCAGCCGCAGGCCCGGCGCGAGGGACTTGCTGACCGAGCCCGTGTACGCCACGTGGTCCGGGTCGAGGCCCTGGAGCGCGCCGACGGGAGCACGGTCGTAGCGGAAGTCGCCGTCGTAGTCGTCCTCCAGGACGATGCCGTCCACCGACCGCGCCCAGTCGAGCAGTTCCGCGCGCCGCCGGGCCGAGTAGGCGAGGCCGGTGGGGAACTGGTGGGCCGGAGTCGTCACCACGGCCCGTACACCCGAGGACCGCAGCGGCTCCAGGGCGACCCCCTCGTCGTCCAGCGGCAACGCCACGGCGGTTACACCGGCCGAGGCGTACAGCGCGTCGTGCTGGGGACTGCCCGGGTCCTCCACGCCGACGACGCGCACCCCGCGCGCGTGCAGCGCGAAGCCGAGCAGCGCCGTCGCCTGGGCCACCCCGGAGACCACCACGATCCGCTCCGGGTCGGCCACCACGCCCCGCCGCCGGGCGAGCAGTTCGGCCAGCGCGGTACGCAGCCTCGGCAGCCCGCGCGGATCGGGGTAGCCCAGCTCCTGGTGCGGCAGTTCCGCCAGCACGCCGCGCTGCGCGGCGGCCCACGCCGCGCGCGGGAACAGGGCCAGGTCCGGTGTCCCGGGCACGAAGTCCGCGCGGGCGCCGGGGACGCGCGGAGCCAGATCGTGTGCCCGCGGCCGCGCGGCCCGGACGGCCGCGCCCACCCAGGTCCCGGCGCCCCGGCCACTGCGCAGATACCCCTCGGCCGTCAGCTGCTCGTACGCCTCCGTGACGAGCCCCCGCGAGACCCCCAAGTCCGCCGCGAGGTCCCGGCTCGACGGCAGCCGGGTGCCCGGCGCGAGCCGGCCCGAGCGGACCGCCTCGCGCAGGGCGGCCTGCAGGGACCGGCCACGCGTGCGTGCCGGAGCCGAGGCGGCGGGGAGCAGCAGCTCCCAGGCGGCGGACGCCGCGGCGCCGCCCGGGTCCCGCTGCACTGGTCTCATGAGGGGAGACCTTAGAGGGTTCCCCTGAGAGGGGAGGCCCCTGATGGCCCTCGGGGCGGGTCAGCGGCTGCCGTCGAGGACCACCCGGGCCACCAGCGCCGGGTCGTCGTTCATCGGGACGTGGCCGCAGCCGGGCAGCCGCACCAGCCTGGCCCGCGGGATCACGCCCTTGGCGCGCACGCCCTGGCGGGGGATGAGCAGCCGGTCCCGGCTGCCCCACGCCACGGTGACCGGCGTGCCCACGATGTCGTCCGTGAACTGCACGGTCCGGCCCGAGTGCAACGTCTCAGAGAAGCCCTCGGCACGGGCCAGCGCGAGCGTCTCGGCGACCACGGCCTCGGGTGAGCGGCGGCCCGGGCGGGCGTAGATGGTGCTGGTCAGCAGGGTGCGGCCGAGGGCCGGGCGGGCCAGCCGCTCGACCACCGGTGGCGGCAGGCGCCGGGCGATCTGCCGCATCGTCGACAGGACGGTGAAGGCGTAGCGGCGCTCGGCCTCGTTCCAGAACCCCGCGGGGGAGAGGGCGGTGACCGAGCGGACGAGCCGGGCCCGGGCCAGGTCCAGCGCCAGCAGACCGCCCAGCGAGTTGCCCGCCACGTGCGGCCGGTCGATCTCCAGCGCCGCGAAGAGCGCCGCCAGGACCGCGCTCATCGTCGGCAGGTCGTGCGCCATGCCGTCCGGGAGCGCCGGTGACTCGCCGCAGCCGGGCAGGTCCACGGCGATCACGTCGCGTTCGGCCGCGAGCGCGGGGATCACCGGTTCCCACGCCTGCCGGTGGTGGCCGATGCCGTGCAGCAGGAGCAGCGGTTCGCCGCTGCCCCGGCGGGTGTAGGACAGGGTCACGCTCTGCTCGCCCTGCGCGGAGGCGACTTTGAAGGAGACGGTGGCGGACATGGGGTGCTCCTCGGCTGTACTCGCTGACGGACGCCGTAGACAGCTTGTCAGCAATTGCTACCCGCGGGTAGCCCCATGGGGGCGCCGGCTTCGCGGCGCCAAGAACCTCAACGGGCCCGCCGCACCTCCAGGTTGAACTCACCGTGCCCGAACTTCTGGAACAGTCCGACCCACAGGGGCAGCCACATCTCCACGGCGCGAGCCGCCCGGATGCCGCCCAGGTCGAGGACGCGCTCGGCGGGCCAGCCGAACTCCCCGAGCAGCGCCGTCACCTGCTCCTTGGCGGCCGGGTCGTCCCCGCAGACGAAGACGTTGTGCTCGCCCGGCACACGGGCCGGATCCACCATCACCCGGCAGTTGACGGTGTTGAGCGACTTCACCACGCGCGCGTGCGGAAACGCCCGCTGGATCTGCTCGCCCACGCTGTCCGAGTCGACCGGGGACAGTCGCAGCTCGCCCTCCTCGAAGGCCAGCGGGTTGGAGACGTCCACGACGACCTTCCCGTCGACGTTGTCCGCCCCGGCCGCCTCCAGCGCGGCGAGTGCCACCCGTCCGCCGACCGCGTTCACCACGACCTCACCGAACTCCGCCGCCTCGGCGAACGTCCCCGCGCCCGCCCTCGGGCCGGCCGAGGCGGCCCACTGCACGGCGGCCGTGTTGTCCCGCGTGCGCGAACCGAGCCGCACCTCGTGGCCCAGCTCCACCAGCCGTCCGCCGAGCGTGCGCCCGACCTGTCCCGTGCCCAGCACCGCGTACCGCATCGCCACCTCCGAAGCCGTGCCGCCGGTCACCGGCGTCCTCCCGGTCATTCTGTCCGGGAAGGGGTGGTTCCGCCTGGACAGGGCCCCATCCGTGGGCTGGGATGGAGCCGTGACCACCGAGACCGCGACCGACGTCTTCGAAGCCCACCGTCCCGTCCTGCTGGGCGTCGCCTACCGCATGCTGGGCCGCGTGGCGGACGCGGAGGACGTGGTCCAGGAGGCCTGGCTGCGCTGGTCCGGCGCGCCGCGCGAGGACGTCCGAGAACCGCGCGGCTACCTCGTGCGGATCACCACCCGGCTCGCCATCGACCGCCTGCGCCAGATCCAGGCACGCGGCGAGACCTACGTCGGACCCTGGCTGCCCGAGCCGTACGTCACCGACTTCGGCGACGCCGTGCCCGACACCGCCGAGCGGGCCGTGCTCGCCGACTCCGTCTCCGTCGCCGTCCTCGTCGTGCTGGAGTCGCTGTCACCGCTGGAGCGCGCCGTGTTCGTGCTGCGCGAGGCCTTCGCCTTCCCCTATGCCGACATCGCCGCCATGCTCGACCGCGGCGAACCGGCGGTGCGTCAGCTGGCCGGGCGGGCCCGCAAACACGTCGAGGAGCGGCGCCCCCGGTACGAGGTCGACCCGGCCCAGCGCCGAGATCTCACCGAGCGGTTCCTCGCCGCGGCGGCCGACGGCGACCTCGAGGGCCTGATGGCGCTGCTCGCCCCGGAGGTCCGGCTCGTCGGCGACAGCGGCGGCAAGTCGCGGGCGCCGCTGCGGGTCCTGCGGACCGCCGACAAGGTGGGCCGCTTCCTCGTCGGCGTCGCACGGAAGAGCCTCCCGGGCCTGTCCGTGCGGTTCCTGGAGCTCAACGGCGGCCCGGCCGTGCTGATCCTGTCCGGCGACCAGCCCGACTCCGTCTTCCAGCTCGACGTGGCCGACGGCCGTGTGCAGTCGGTCTACATCGTCCGCAACCCCGACAAGCTGCGGTCGCTGACAGCCGCCTAGACAGGCCGCCGGGACGGTCGACGGCCCCCGGGACACGCCCCGTGAACGTTCCCGGCCATTGGTCTTGACCAAGTATCAGGGCCGCCCTATGGTCGCAGAGAAGTGCAACAACCTTTAATAAACAAGGGCGCTAAAACGCCGCCGACCACGGCAATTGCGGAGGACAGGGTGGGGACCACGCAGCTGGAATCGGTGCAGGAACCGAAGTACTGGCATCTCAGGACGGTGCTCAGTGAAGCGCTCGACTCGGAGTTCGCGGTGGGCGAGATCCTGCCCAACGAGCGCGACCTCGCGGCCCGCTTCGGCGTCGCCCGCGCCACGCTGCGCCAGGCGCTGGAGCAGCTCGAACTCGAAGGCAGGCTGCAGCGCCGCCGCGGTGTCGGTACGACCGTCGCGCCGCCCCGCGTGGGCGTCTCGCTCGGCACGGGGCCGCACACCTGGCCGGGCGGCCCCGACGACGCCTGGCAGCCCGCCGACTGCACCACGGCCGTGCCGCCGGCTGCCGTCGCCGACGCGCTGGAGACCGGCCGCGACGAGCCCGTGCACATCGTGCGGCGCTCCCGCGTCTCGCACGGCCGGCCGGTCGCCGCGGAACTGCTGTACATCCCGCAGGCCTCGGTGCCCGAGCTGTCCGGCATCGACGCGCCCTCCGGAGCGGCACGCGCGCGTGCGGTGCTGCGGGAGCTGCAGCGGCTGGAGCTGGAGCGGCAGGAGAACGCGGTGGAGCTCGGCTCCGCCGGGGCCGAGGAGGCGAAGGAGCTGGACCGGCTGCCGGGAGCGCCGGTACTGGTGGTGACCACTCATTTCGTCGCCGGGGGGCGTACGTCCGCGTTGTCGGTGGCCACGTACCGCGCTGACACGTGCCGGTTGACCTTCGGTGACTCAGGTGGCGTGGAGATTCACGCCGGGCCTCGGCAGAAGGCGTCCTGACCGTTCGGAACGGGGGCGGGCGGGGGCGCTTGGCGGGCTGCCGGGAGCGTCGTGGCTGGTCGCGCCACGCGGCGGAGCCGCACGTCAGTACAGCCCCGCGCCCCTGAAAGCCGGGGGCGGCGGAGTCTCGTGATCCGTCGTGTCCGTGCGGCGGAGTCGCACATCGGCACAGCCCCGCGTCCCTACAGAGGACGTTGCTCCACCGCGAACAGCTGCTCCTCCACGTGGTCCAGGGCCAGGCGCAGGGCGCCCGTCGCCACTGCCGCGTCTCCCAGGGCGGAGAGGGTCACCGCCGGGGGGCGCAGACAGTAGCGGGCGAGTTCCTCGCGGAGGGGGGCCAGGACGCCGTCCAGGCCCGCCGCCCAGCCGCCGATGACGACCAGTTCGGGGTCCAGAGCGAGGACGAGGGCCGCCACGTCGTGGACCAGGCGCTGGATGAAGCGGTCGACGGCGGCGCGGGCCCGCTGGTCGCCCTCGCGGGCCTGCGCGAAGACCTCGGCGACGGCCTGCTCGTCGAGCGGGTGGAGCGGTTCGTCCGTGGTGGACAGGAGCGTCTCGGGAGTCACCCCCCGGCCCAGCAGATGCAGCGCGCCGATCTCGCCGGCCGCCCCGCCGTAACCCCGGTGCAGCCGGCCCCCGATCAGCGAACCGGCCCCCGGGCTGAGCCCCGCCAGCACGAACACCACGTCGTCCGACTCCGTGGCCGCGCCTTTCCAGTGCTCGGCGACGGCCGCCGCGTTGGCGTCGTTCTCCACCAGGACCGGGCACTTGAACGACCGGCCCAGCCGCTCACCGAGCGGCAGCCCCGTCCACCCCGGCAGAGCCGTGCCCAGCCGGACCGTGCCGTCGGCCTCGACGATCCCCGGCGTGGCTACGCCCACGGCCCGCAGCGAGCCGCGGGCGACCCCGGCCCGCCGCAGCAGCTCGGCGACGGCCCCGCGCAGCCGCTCCAGCCGCTCGTCGGCCCCCGCCGTCTCCGCCACCTCCTTGGCCTGGGCGCCGATCACCCGGCCGTCCAGGTCGGACAGCAGCGCGGCCACCCGGTGCGCCCCGATCTCCAGCCCGAGCAGATGCCCGGCCTCCGCCCGGAACCGGAACCGCCGTGCCGGACGCCCCTGCCGCCGGGCGGCGCCCTCCTCGGCGGCCTTCTCGACGACGAGCCCGGCCTCGATGAGCCCTTCGACGACGCCCTCCACGGTCGGCCGGGACAGCCCCGTCACCCGGGTGATCTCGGTCAGCGTCGCGCAGTCCGTGGCGCGCAGCGCGTGCAGCACCACCGCGGAGTTGATCCTTCGCAGCAGCGAGGGGTCCCCGCCGGTCAGCCGCCCCACCGTCCGTCCTCCCAGGTCGTGCGCGTGTTGGCCGGATCGTACTTCGGCAGGGCGCACCCCGGCGAGGGGCGGGCACCGGACCTCGGTGATCAGCCCGGCGCCACGAAGCCCGACTCGTAGGCCGCGATCACCGCCTGGGTGCGGTCCCGCGCCCCCAGCTTCGCCAGCACCGCGCTGACATGTGACTTCACCGTCTCGGTCCCGACGATGAGCCGGGCGGCGATCTCCGCGTTCGACAGGCCCCGCGTCATCAGACGCAGCACCTCGGCCTCGCGCTCGGTCAGCTGGGCCCGCTCCAGCACGGCCCGTGCCGCACGGTTCCCGCCGGTGTCGCCGTACTCGGCGGCGAGCTGCCGCACCGACGCCGGGAACAGCAGCGACTCACCCTCCGCGATCAGCCGTACCGCGTGCACGATCTCGGCGGGCCGGGCCCGCTTCAGCAGGAACCCGTCGGCCCCCGCCCGCAGCGCCTCGTAGACGTACTCGTCGTTCTCGAAGGTCGTCACCACGAGGATCCGCGGCGGATCGTCGACGGTCCGCAGCAGCGCCCGGGTGGCCTCGATGCCGTCCAGCAGCGGCATCCGTACGTCCATGGCGACCACGTCCGGCCGCAACCGCCGTACGAGGGGGATCACCGCCGCCCCGTCCGCGGCCTCCCCGACGACCTCGATGTCGGGCTGCGCCTCCAGCACGGCTCGCAGACCCGCGCGCACGAGGGGTTCGTCGTCGACGAGGAGAACGGTGACCGGCATCGGACCAGCGTAGATCAACTCAGCGGCAGTTCGGCATGGACCTGCCAGTCTCCATCGACGGGCCCGGTCCGGGCCCGGCCGCCGAGCAGCGCCGCGCGTTCACGAATCCCGCGCAGACCGCTGCCGCGCCCGGAGCCGGTGCCCCCGGCGGGCAGTGGGTTGCGTACGGCAAGGACGAGGGTGTCGTCCAAGACACGCACACGGACGCGCACCGGAACCGCACCCGCGTGCCGCAGCACGTTGGTCAGCGACTCCTGGAGGATCCGGTAGCCCTCCCGGGACACCGGCCCGGGCACCGTCTCCACCGGGCCGAACACCTCGGCGTCGACCTTCGCCCCGGAGGCCCGGGCCGAGTCCAGCAGACGGTCGGCGTCCGCGAGGGTCGGTCTGCCGCTCACCGGCTTCCCCGACTCGCGCAGGACGCCGAGCACCCGCTCCAGGTCCTCCAGAGCGGCCCGGCCCGTCTCCTCGATGGCGCCCAGCGCCCGGTCGGTGAAGGCCGGATCACCCGCCGCCCGGGCCGCCCCCGCCTGCACCACGGCGACCGTGAGCGCGTGGCCGATGGAGTCGTGCAACTCGCGGGCTATCCGCGTGCGTTCCAGGAGCCGTTCCGTGCGCTCCTCCAGTGCGACGAGCCGTTCGGCGGGGGAAGGGCCGAGCAGGCGCAGGGCGATCGCCGTGATGAGGTTCCCCGAACCGACCACGACCGCCGCCATCAGGGCCAGTGGCAGGGGCGAGAGCAGGGCGTGCCACCAGTGGTGGCCCATGACGACGAGCCAGGCACCCCCGGCGCGCTCGCTGCTGAGCGCCGTCGACACCAGGTCCACCGTCAGGAGGAGGAGTTGGACGGACAGATGCGACACCAGGGCGCCGAGGAACAACCGCGTCTGGAGCCACACCACCAGCCGCCCGCGGTCGCCCCAGGTGCCCGAGGGGGCGACGACGATCTCCGCGCTCGCGCCGCCGTCCCGATGGCCGGTCAGCAGCAGCCTGGCCTGCAACCCCTCCACGACCCGCGTGGCGGGGACCAGGCCCGCGAGTCCGAGCAGCACGGTCGCCGTGCCCACGGTCCACCACGCCTCGTCGATGAACAGCCACAGGGCGGGCCACACGATGGCCATGGACAGATGCAGCCACCGCGTGTACGTCACCGCCCGGGTGAAGGGGCGCAGCATGCGGACCATGGCGTCATCGTGCCAGCCGGCACCGACAGCGAGCCTCCCCCGCACGGGGGAGACGATCTCCACCGCCGGGGGAGGACCGCACCCCGGTCCGACCGCCACGCTGCTGCCATGACCAGCATCGACGTCCAGGACCTCACCAAGGAGTTCGGCGGCCGGCGAGCCGTGGACCGGCTCACCGTCCGTGTGCGGCCCGGCCGCGTCACCGGCTTCCTCGGCCCGAACGGCGCCGGGAAGTCCACCACCATGCGGCTGGTGCTCGGCCTCGACCGGCCGACCGCCGGTTCCGCCACGATCGGCGGCCGGCCCTACGCGACGCTCCACGAACCCCTGCGCCACGTCGGAGCCCTGCTCGACGCGCAGGCCGCGCACGGCTCCCGCACCGCCCACGACCACCTACGCGTCCTGGCGGCGAGCAACCGCATCCCGGACCGGCGGGCCCACGAGGTCTTGGAGGAGGCCGGCCTGGGGTCGGTGGCGCGGCGCCGCGTGCGGACGTACTCCCTGGGCATGCGGCAGCGGCTCGGCATCGCCGCCGCCCTGCTGGGCGACCCCGAGGTGGTCATGCTGGACGAGCCGTCCAACGGGCTCGACCCCGAAGGCATCGTGTGGATCAGGCGGTTGCTGCGCCGGCTCGCGCAGGAGGGCCGCACGGTCCTGGTCTCCAGCCATCTGATGAACGAGACCGCGTCCTTCGCGGACCACCTCGTCGTCCTCGGCCGGGGCCGGCTCCTCGCCGACACCCCCATGCGGGACTTCATCCACGCGCGTGTGCAGCCCCGCGTCCGCATCCGCACGACCGACCCCGTCGCGCTCACATCGGCCCTCGCCCGGCACGGCCACGACGCGCAGGAGCACACGGAAGGGCACTGGACCGTGCACGACGCACGGGTGGACGACATCGGCCGCATCGCCTCGGCCGCGGGCGTGCCCGTCCTGGAACTGGCCGCCGAGGAGGGCACGTTGGAGCAGGCCTACTTCGACCTCACCGGCACCGAGACCGAGTTCACCGCACAGCACCAGGAGGCCTGACCATGGAATTCACGCCCGTGCTGCGCTCCGAGTGGCTGAAGATCCGCACCCTGCGCTCGCTGCCGGGGGCGCTGCTGGCGCTGTTCGCGGTGACCACCGCGTTCTCCGCGCTCGCCGCGGTCTCCGATGCCTCGGACCCCGGCTTCGATCCGCTGTTCACGTCCCTGTCCGGCGTCCTCCCGGGCCAGATCGCGGCCATCTCGTTCGGGGCCATGGCCGTGTCGTCGGAGTTCCACCAGGGCGCGCTCCGGCTCTCGCTGGCCGCGGTGCCGCGGCGCGGCCGGTGGTTCGCGGCCAAGGCGGCCGTCATCGCCGTACCGGCGCTCCTCACGGGGCTGGTGACGGCCCTCGCTGCCCTTCTGGTGGGCCGAGCGGGCCTCGGCCCGGCGGCCGACACGCTCAGCACCGGCGAGCAGCTGCGCGGTGTCGTGGGCTGCGGCGTGTACCTCATGCTGATGGCCCTGTTCGCCGCGGGTGTCGCGGCCCTGCTCCGCAGCGGCGTGGCCACCCTCTCCCTGCTGGTGCCGTTCATCCTCGTCGTGTCGTTCGTGATCGGCGACGCCACGGGCACCGTCGCCGACTTCCTGCCCGACAAGGCCGGGCAGTTGGTCCTTCGGGAGACGTACGACGGCACGCTCGGGCCGTGGTCGGGGCTCGCGGTGACCGCGCTGTGGACGGCCGCCGCCCTGCTGGCCGGAGCCTGGAGCGTGCGCCGCAGGGACGCCTGAGAGCGGGCCGGTTGATGCCCCGCCATGTGTCAGTGGGGGCGGGTTTACTGGACCCATGAACATCGCACAGCACATCGCCCTCATCGACGAGCTGTGCTACCGCCCCTTTCCGGCGGAGCACGGCCCGTCGGACGTCGGTGTCTCGGGGCCCGGTCACCACCTCGCGGTGTTAAAGGCCGCGACCGACGACGACCCGGCGACCAGGGCGGTGACGACCGACCAGTTCGAGAAGGACCGCGACGCCGTCTACGAGCTCCTCGCCTCCCGCTGGGGCGACACCCCTCCGTACAACCTGCGGACCGTCCTGCTGCGCACCGAGCGGGAGGAGATACCCCTGCCGTGGGCGGAGTTGAGTGCCCGGGCGGGCGTCGCGCACCTGTGGGAGGTGGAGGGCACGGGCCGCTGGGTCGCCGTGGCGGTCGCGGACCGGGACCCCTCGCGGGAGGTCCAGCTACTGGCCCTGGTCACGGAGACGGACCCCCCGTAGGCGATCAGCCTCCGGCGGCTTCCCGCAGCCGACCGAACTCCTCGGCCATCGTGTCGAGCGTCCAGTGCGCGTTCAGCCCGCTCGGATTCGGCAGCACCCACACACGCGTGTCGCCGATCGTCCGCGCCTGCGGCCCCACCTGGGCCTTGCGGTCGTCGAAGGCCGCGCGGTACGCGGTCACCCCCACCACGGCCAGCCAGCGCGGCCGCAGCCCTTCCACCTTCGCCGCGAGCAGCCGCCCGCCCTCCCGGTACTCCTCGGCGCTCAGCTCGTCGGCCCGCGCGGAGGCCCGCGCCACGACGTTGGTGATGCCGAGCCCGTACGACAGCAACTCCCGCTGCTCGGACGGCTTCAGCAGCCGCGGCGTGAAACCGGACCGGTGCAGCACCGGCCAGAAGCGGTTGCCCGGGCGGGCGAAGTGATGGCCCGTCGCGGCCGTCATCAGGCCAGGGTTGATGCCGCAGAACAGAACGTGCAGACCCTCCGCGACCACGTCGGGCACGACGCGGCCGCGGGCGGCCTCCAGCTCCTCGGGCGTGAAACGCGCCATCAGGTCAGGCGCGTCAGAGGATCGCGCCGGGCGTGTAGCCCGCGGCCTCGGGGTGCTGCTTCACGATCTCCTCGACCCGGGCGACGACGGCGGCGACCTGGTCGCCCGCGGCACCGGTGAAGGACAGCTTGTCGGCCATCAGCGCGTCCAGCTGGTCCCGGTCCAGCGGGATGCGTGCGTCGGCGGCCAGTTTGTCGAGCAGCTCGTTGCGCTCGGCGCCCTGCTCGCGCATGGCGAGCGCGGAGGCGACGGCGTTCTCCTTGATCGCCTCGTGCGCCAGCTCCCGGCCGACACCCGCCCGCACGGCGCCCATGAGGACCTTCGTGGTGGCGAGGAACGGCAGGTAGCGGTCCAGCTCACGGGCGACGACGGCCGGGAACGCGCCGAACTCGTCGAGCACCGTCAGGAACGTCTCCAGCAGACCGTCCAGCGCGAAGAACGCGTCCGGCAGCGCGACCCGGCGCACCACTGAGCAGGACACGTCGCCCTCGTTCCACTGGTCGCCCGCCAGCTCGCCGGTCATCGAGGCGTAGCCGCGCAGGATCACCATCAGGCCGTTGACGCGCTCGCAGGAGCGGGTGTTCATCTTGTGCGGCATCGCCGAGGAGCCGACCTGGCCGGGCTTGAAGCCCTCGGTGACCAGCTCGTGCCCCGCCATCAGCCGGATCGTCTTGGCCAGCGACGACGGGGCCGCCGCCAGCTGCACCAGCGCGGTGACGACCTCGTAGTCCAGCGAGCGCGGGTAGACCTGGCCGACCGAGGTGAACGCCTGCGAGAAGCCCAGGTGCCTTGCGATCCGCTGCTCCAGGTCCGCGAGCTTCCCCGCGTCCCCGCCCAGCAGGTCCAGCATGTCCTGCGCGGTGCCGACCGGGCCCTTGATGCCGCGCAGCGGGTAGCGGCCCAGCAGCTCCTCGACCCGGCCGTACGCGACGAGCAGTTCGTCGGTGGCGGTGGCGAAGCGCTTGCCGAGGGTGGTGGCCTGCGCGGCGACGTTGTGCGAGCGGCCGGCCATGACCAGCTCGCCGTACTCCCCGGACAGCTTGCCGAGCCGGGCCAGGACGGCGACCGTGCGGTCGCGCACGAGCTCCAGCGAGAGGCGGATCTGGAGCTGCTCGACGTTCTCGGTGAGGTCGCGGGAGGTCATGCCCTTGTGCACGTGCTCGTGCCCGGCGAGGTCGTTGAACTCCTCGATCCGCGCCTTCACGTCGTGCCGCGTGACCTTCTCTCGCTCGGCGATCGAGGCCAGGTCGACGGTGTCGAGGACACGCTCGTAGTCGGAGAGCGCCGCGTCCGGCACCTCGATCCCGAGGTCCTTCTGGGCCCGCAGCACGGCGAGCCAGAGCTGCCGCTCCAGCTTCACCTTCTGCTCGGGCGACCAGAGCGTGGCGAGCTCGGCGGAGGCGTAACGTCCGGCGAGGACGTTCGGGATGCGGGGCTTGGCGGGAGCGGAAGTCACGTGCACGGATTCTACTGGCGATTCGTGCAGGCCAGCGCCGCGGGTGTCCTTGTCGGAACCTACGAGAGCACCGGGGCCCTCTCGACCTGGGGCTACGCCGGGTCCTCGTACAGCAGCAGCTCGGGCCTCTTCGGGGGCAGTCCGTCGCCCGAGGAGCGGCCCGTCAGGCGGCGGCCTATCCACGGCAGCAGGTGCTGCCGGGCGAACCGGGCGTCCGCCACGCGCCGCATGACCCAGCCCGGCGGCAGCGTCGCCGGCATCGGCGTGTGCCACTCGGCGTCCTCCGGGGCGTGGCCCAGCGTCTGCCACACCGCCTCTGCGACCCGGCGGTGACCTTCGGCCGTCAGGTGCAGCCGGTCCACGTCCCACATCCGCGGATCGCTCAGGGACGGCGCGCCGTACAGGTCGACGACGATCGCGCCGTGCCGTGCGGCCAGCTCGTCGACGCAGGCGAACAGCTCCTCCATGCGGGGCCGGAACCGCTGCAGGACGGGGCCCTGCCGACCCGGGCTGCGCATCAGGACGAGCTGCCGGCAGGCGGGGGCCAGCTTCTCCACGGCCTCCTCCAGGAGTCCGCGGACCCGGCCCATGTCGCACTTGGGCCGCAGCGTGTCGTTGAGCCCGCCGACCAGCGTGATCACGTCGGCTCCCATGGCCGCGGCGACGTCGACCTGCTCGTCGACGATCTGCTGGATCAGCTTGCCGCGCACGGCGAGGTTGGCGTACCGGAAGCCGGGTGTCCGGGCCGCCATCCGCGCGGCGAGCAGGTCGGCCCAGCCCCGGTAGGTGCCGTCGGGCATCAGATCCGACATGCCCTCGGTGAAGGAGTCGCCGAGGGCGACCAGGCTGCTGTAGGTGGGGTTCGTCTGCATGGCGACGGAAATAGTACTCCGTGCACATACCCAGCAGTCGGTCGGTCTTCACGGGCCATCGCCCGGAGATCCCGCACGCCGGTCCCCGCGGACCATCGCCCGGAGATCCCGCACGCCGGCCTCACCACCCCGTCCCGCGTCTCACGTCCGCTGGCCGAACAGCTCCCGCAGTACGTCCTCCATGGTCACCAGCCCGGCCATGCGCCCGTCCGCACCGATAACGGCCGCGAGGTGCGTGCGGCTGCCTCGCATGGCCGTGAGGACGTCGTCCAGGGGCGTGTGCTCCCGCACGCGCGCGATGGGGCGCATGTCCCGCAGCCGGAACGGTGTGTCCCGCCCGGCGGCCTCAAGGGCGTCCTTCACGTGCAGGTAGCCCACGATCCGCCGGCCCTCGTCCACCACCGGGAAGCGGGAGAACCCGGACTGCGCCGACAGCCGCTCCAGCTCCGCGGGCGTGACGCCGACCCTCGCGTACACCACGTCCTCCAGCGGCATCACCACGTCCCGCACCGGACGGCGGCCCAGCTCCAGTGCGTCGCGCAGCCGCTCCTGGGCCCGGTCGTCGATCAGGCCGGCCTCGCTGGAGTCCTTCACGATCTGCGCTATCTCCGCGTCCGAGTAGGAGGCGGAGACTTCCTCCCGTGCCTCGACCCGCAGCAGCTTCAGCAGGGCGTTCGCGAACGCGTTCACCGTGAAGATCACCGGGCGCAGCGCCCGGGACAGCGCCACCAGGGGCGGTCCGAGCGCCAGCGCACTGCGCACCGGCTCGGCGAGCGCGATGTTCTTCGGCACCATCTCGCCGAGCAGCATGTGCAGATAGGTCGCGAGGGACAGCGCGATCACGAAGGACACCGCGTGGCCCGCGCCCTCGGGCACGCCCACCGCGTGGAACACCGGCTCCAGCAGGTGCGCGATCGCCGGCTCGGCCACCACGCCCAGCACCAGCGTGCACAGCGTGATGCCGAGCTGGGCGGCAGCCATCAGCGCGGACACGTGCTCCAGGCCCCACAGCACACTCTTCGCGCGCCGGTCGCCCCGGTCGGCATAGGGCTCGATCTGGCTGCGGCGCACCGAGATCAGCGCGAACTCGGCACCCACGAAGAAGGCGTTGACGACCAGCGTCGCCAGTCCGATCAGCAGCTGGACAGCGGTCACAGCTCCACCCCCTTCTCGTCGGGCTTGTGGTCGTCGAGGGGGGCGCGCAGCCGGACGCGGGCGGCCCTGCGCCCCGTCGCGTCCAGGACCTCAAGGTGCCAGCCGGCGACCTCCAGGGTGTCTCCGGCGGCCGGTATCCGGCCGAGCTCCGTGGCCACCAGCCCGGCGAGGGTCTCGTAGGGCCCTTCCGGCGCGCGCAGCCCGATCCGCTCCAGGTGGTCCACGCGCGCGGCTCCGTCGGCCAAGTACAGCGCGTGCCCGGACTCGTCGGTGCCGGCCGCGGCCAGGTCCGGGGTCTCGTGCGGGTCGTGCTCGTCGCGCACCTCGCCGACGACCTCCTCGACGATGTCCTCCAGCGTGGCCACGCCCGCCGTGCCGCCGTACTCGTCGATCACGACGGCCATCGTGCGCTTGCCGGAGAGCCGGTCCAGGAGCCGGTCGACGGTGAGCGTCTCCGGGACCAGCAGCGGTTCGCGCATCAGCTCGGAGACGTAGATCCGCGTGCGGCGCTCGGCCGGCACCGCCAGCACGTCCTTGACGTGGGCCGTGCCGACGACCGAGTCGAGGGTCCCGCGGTAGACGGGGAACCGGGACAGGCCGGTCGCCCGGGTCGCGTTCGCGACGTCCTCCAGGGTCGCCTGCACCTCCAGCGCGACGACCTGCACCCGGGGCGTCATCACGTTCTCCGCGGTCAGGTCGGCCAGGTTCAGCGTCCGTACGAACAGCTCGGCGGTGTCCGCCTCCAGGGCGCCTTCCTTCGCGGAGTGCCGTGCCAGGGCCGCCAGCTCCTGCGGCCCGCGCGCCGAGGCGAGCTCCTCGGCCGGCTCCACGCCGATCCGCCGCACGACCCGGTTCGCCGTGTTGTTGAGGTGGCTGATGAAGGGCCGGAACGCGGCGCTGAACCAGCGCTGCGCGTTGCCCACCGTCTTGGCGACGGTCAGCGGCGAGGAGATCGCCCAGTTCTTCGGCACCAGCTCGCCGACGACCATCAGGAACACCGTCGAGGCGGCCGTACCGAGCACCAGCGCGACGCTGTGCGACGCCGAGCGCGAGACGCCGAGGTCCTCCAGCGGCCCGGCGATCATGGCCGCGATCGACGGCTCGGCGAGCATGCCGACCACCAGGTTCGTGACCGTGATGCCGAGCTGCGCGCCGGAGAGCTGGAACGTCAGATTCCGTACGGCCTTCAGCGCACCGGCCGCGCCCCGCTCGCCGCGCTCCACGGCCCGCTCCAGCTCGGCGCGCTCGACCGTGGTGAGGGAGAACTCGGCGGCCACGAAGGCGCCGCAGGCGAGCGAGAGCAGGATCGCCGCCAGGAGGAGCAGCACTTCGGTCATCGGTTCACCCCCGTTCCATGGTTCTCCAGGACGGGGCGGAACGCGCGGTGTCGCGCACGGGGAGGCTCGCCCATGGGCGGACGCTCACAACCTTTCATGCAGGACCGAGTGGCCATTCAAGAGTAAAGGATGGGCAAAGTCCTCTTCCGGGTGCGATCACCGCTTTTCCTGGCCGTGCCTACTCGGTGAGCGGCTTCACCCAACGTCGCCACTGCTCCTCTGCCCCGTATCCCGCCGCACCCCACGTCCGGTGCGCGATCTCGTTGCGCGTGAGCACCATCGCGTCCGCGCGGCGGCCGCCGAGCGTCACGAACCGCTCCTCCGCGGCGGCGAGCAGCGCGGACGCGATGCCCTGGCGGCGGTGGCCCGGGTGCACGGCCAGCCGGTACAGATGGCAGCGCCAGCCGTCGAACCCGGCGATCACCGTGCCCACCAGTTCGCCTCGGTTCCCCCGAGCTCTCGACTCCGCTCGAGCAGGAGGGACCCCCATGGCGAGGATCAGCGCCTCGGGATCCCGCGCGACCAGCCGCTCCACGCCACCTCGGTCGTCGCTGATGCTCGTGCCCTCGGCGGCCACCTTCCAGAAAGCCAGCACGTTGTCGAGGTCCTCGGGCGTCGCGGCCCGGATGCGCACGTCGGTCATCCCAAGATCACATCACCCGCGCCGAGCCGCGTCAGACCGTTTCACCATCCGGACGTCACTCGTGCGCGATGGCCGCCAGTACGTTCATCCGGGAGGCACGCAACGCGGGCAGCAGCGCGGCCACCACCCCGACCACCGCCGAACCGACCACCACCAGCACGATCGTGAGCCACGGGATCGCCAGCGCCGTCATGCCCTGGAGCGCCAGCACCTGCTGCATGCACAGCCCCCACACCAGCCCCAGCACCAGCCCGAGGACCGCGCCGAACACCGCGATCACCACCGACTCCAGCCGGATCATCCGCCGCAGCTGACGCCGGGCCAGCCCGATCGCCCGCAACAGCCCGATCTCCCGGGTGCGTTCGACCACCGACAGCGCGAGGGTGTTGACCACGCCCAGCACCGCGATGATGATCGCCAGCCCGAGCAGCGCGTACACGAGGTACAGCAGGACGGCGATCTGGTCGTGGACCAGCCGCTTGTAGTCGGCCAGGTCCCGCACCTGCACCTGCGGGTACGGATCCAGCGTCTCTTCCAGATTCGCGCGCAGGTCGTCGTCGCCCGTGCCGGCGGCGGCGTTGACGTACAGCGCGGAATCCTGTCCGCCCGGCGCGTACCGCTCCAGGGTGCCCAGCCCGAAGAACAGGCCGCCCTGGGTGCCGAATCCCTCGGCGGCGTCCTGGTCGGTGAGCGCGCCGACCGTCAGCTCGGCCGAGCGTCCGCCCGGGAACTCCACCGGGAGGGTGCTGCCCACCCGCACGCCGTGGTCGCGGGCGAAGTCGCGGTCCATGGCGAGCCGCCCGGGCCCGAGCGCGGACGCGGAGTCCCCTTGCGCGTAGGTGATGTTGGCGACCTCGTCGAGCCGCGGATCGTAGCCCGCGGCGGTGGTCTCCACGCGGTCTCCGTCCGGGAGCCGCACCGCGACCGGGGTGAACCTCCCGCGCACGACCAGGCCCACCCCGTCGGTGCCGCGCACCTTGCCGGTGACCTCCTCCGGGAACGGCTGGAAGTTGCTGTTCTGGATCACGAAGTCGGCGCCGAGTGTCTTGTCGATCTGCTCGTCGAACGACGCGGTCATCGACTCGCTCGCCACCGACATCCCGCCCACCAGGGCGATCCCCACCATCAGGGCCGCCGCCGTGGCTCCGGTACGGCGGGGATTGCGCAGGGCGTTGCGCTGGCTCATCCGCCCGATCGAGCCGAACAGCGCGGGGAAGGCCGCACCCAGCACCCGGATCACCGGACGCACCAGCAGCGGTCCGGCGATCACGGTCGCGATCAGGGTGAGCACCACGCCGAGGCCCAGCAGGGACGCCGCCGACGAGGTCTGCCGCGACACCGCGCAGCCCGCGAGCGCCGCCGCACCGGCCGCCCCGACGATCCCGCCCGCCACCGCGCGCATCCGCAGCGGCCGGCCCACCCCGGCGACCTCCGCGTCCGAGAGCGCGGCCATCGGCGAGACGCCCGCCGCCCGCCGCGCCGGGAGGTACGCGGCGACGAACGTGACGCCGAGCCCGACGACGTACGCCGCCACCGGGGTCACCCAGCCGATCTCCATCTCGTCGGCGTCGATGTTCATGCCGAGCAGGCCCATCAGCCCGATCAGCCCGGCCGCGAGCCCGATGCCGGCGGCCAGTCCCAGCGTGGAGCCGACCAGGCCGAGCAGCAGGGCCTCGGTGAGCACCGAGCCGCGGACCTGGCGCCGGTCGGCACCGAGGGCGCGCAGCAGGCCGAGTTCGCGGGTGCGCTGGGCGATGAGCATGGAGAAGGTGTTGACGATCAGGAACACGCCGACCAGTACGGCGATCCCGGCGAAGCCGAGCATCACGTACTTGATGACGTCGAGGAATCCGCCCAGTTGCTCGACGTCCGACTCGGCCTGTTCGCCGGCCGTCCTGAAGTCGTAGGTGTGTGCGCCGAGCGCGGCGGCCACGCGCTGCTTGAGCCGATCGTCACTGACGCCCGCCGCCGCGTCGACCGAGATGGCGGTCGCCGTCCCCGGCCGGCCCAGCAGCTTCGTCTGAGCGGTGGGCGTGTCGAAGTAGAGCAGCGCGGAACCGGGGTTCGTCGTCGTGAACGTGACGATGCCGACGACCCGCACCGTGAACGATCCGGGGGGCGCGATGACGGTGAGGGGGTCGCCGATGCGCACGTTCTTGCGCTCGGCGGTCTCGGAGTCGAGCAGCGCCTGGGCGGGACCGCGCGGGGCATGACCCGAGGTCAGCTCGACCGGGCTGCGCTCGTTCGGGTTCCAGGCGTAGCCGAGCGTCGGCGCCCCGGTGGTCGGACCCACCGGCCGGTTCTCCTCGTCGACGGCCGTGAGGCCGTTCACCTTGACGTCCGCGCGGGCCGCCGCGACCCCGTCGACCTGCCGGACCCGTTCGGCGAGCGCGGCCGGCAGGGTGGCCGTCCGGCCGGAGGGCACCGCCTCGTCGAGGTCCTCCTTCGGGCTGACCGTGACATCGGCCGCGGTGGAGGCGAACAGCCGGTCGAACGTGCGGCTGACGGTGTCCGAGAAGATCAGGCTCCCCGTGACGAACGCGACGGACAGCAGGACGGCGAGCGCGGAGAGCATCAGCCGCCCCTTGTGCGCCAGGAAGCTCCGCAGGGTCGCCTTGAGCACGGGCTCAGTTCTCCTCGGGTGACGCGGGGGCGTCCTCGGACCGGCTGCGGATCACGTCGAACCGCTTCATCCGCTCCAGCACCGCCTCCGCCGTGGGGCGCCGCATCTCGTCGACGATCCGGCCGTCCCCGAGGAAGAGCACCAGGTCCGAGTGGGCGGCGGCGCCCGGGTCGTGGGTGACCATGACGACGGTCTGCCCCAGCTGGTCGACCGCCTCGCGCAGGAAGCCGAGCACCTCCAGGCCGGCCCGCGAATCGAGGTTGCCGGTCGGCTCGTCCGCGAAGATCAGCTCGGGCCGGGAGGCCAGCGCCCGCGCGCAGGCCACGCGCTGCTGCTGCCCGCCGGACAGCTGCGACGGCCGGTGCCGGAGCCGGTCCCGCAGGCCCAGGGTGTCGATCACCCGGTCCAGCCACGTCTCATCCGGTTTCCGGCCCGCGATGTCCATCGGCAGGGTGATGTTCTCCAGCGCGTTCAGGGTCGGGATGAGGTTGAACGACTGGAACATGAACCCGATCCGGTCCCGGCGCAGCCGTGTCAGCTCGCGCTCCCTCAGCCCCGTGATCTCCGTGTCGCCGAGCCACACCTGACCGGCCGAGACGGTGTCGAGCCCCGCCAGACAGTGCATCAGGGTGGACTTCCCGGAGCCCGACGGGCCCATTACGGCGGTGAACCGGCCCCGGACGACGTCCACGTCCACCGAGTCGAGTGCGAGCACGGCCGTCTCGCCCGAGCCGTACGCCTTGGTGAGACCGCGGGCGCGGGCCGCGATCCCGTCGGCCGGCGCGAGGCCGGGAGCGTGCTCCGCAGCAGGTGTGGACAAGGCCGCCTCCTCTGGGTGGACGTCAGGACCTCCTGGCCCTGCCCGAGGGTAATGTGATCCGGCCCACACTCGGTATCCTCCGCGGGTCGGACACCGCCCTTGCCGGTGCTAGCACCTCCGCGCTAGCTTCGAGGTATGGCGAAGACCCAGCTGAACGTGCGCGTCGACGAGGGCACCGCCCGCGCCGCCCGTGAACGCGCCCTGGCCCGCGGCATGAGCGTCAACCGCTACATCGAGGAACTGGTCAGACAGGACACCGGCGAGGTCGGCCACACCTTCGTGGAGGCCGCCGCCGACTTCATGAAGCAGTACGAGTCCGTCTTCGCCGAGGAGTTCGATGGGGGTGCCCCCGCTCGAGCGAAGCCGAGAGTGGGGGAAGACCGTGAGGGCTCGCGCGAAGGTCGCCACTGAAGCGTTGAACAACCTCGAGATCGACCTCGCCTGGCTGCTGATGCTCGCCGAGCACAAGACCCCCGGCGACCCGCAGGTCACCGACTGGGGAGCCCTCGTCGCCGCCGTCGCCCGCCACCAGGCCGCCATATTCGACGTCCCCGTCTACGACAGTCCGCACGCCCGCGCCGCAGCACTGCTCCAGCTCCTGCTCCACGTGCCCGCCCTGGAGCGCTCCAACGCCCTGTTCGCCTCGGCCGTCGCCTACGCCTACCTCGTCGCCAGCGGCGTCAAGGTCATCACCTCGCCCGAGCAGGTCCGCGACCTCGCCCGGCTGGTCAAGAGCGGCGAGGCGTCCGTACGGGACATCGAGCAGGAGCTGCGCCAGTGGAGCCTATGACCACCGGCCGTACTACCCGCCGGCCGGACGCCAGGCCGTGCCCAGCACGCAGTACGAGCTGGGCAGCCGCGGCCCCTCTTCGGGCATCAGAACCCGCCGGTAGGGGCCGAGTTCGAACCCGGCGTCCCGCAGCGCCCGCACCGGCTCCCGCGCCACGTGGCAGCCCCCGCTCATCATCGGCCACACCGTCCGGTCCAGGGCGTGCTGAGTGAAGGTCATCGCCCGGCCACCGCCCCGGCCGTGCTCGAAGAACCGCACCTCGCCGCCCGGCCGCAGCACCCGCCGCAGCTCGGCGAGCGCCCGGGGCACGTCCCGGACACTGCACAGCACCAGCGACACCACGGCCGCGTCGAACCCCTCGCTCTTGACCGGCAGGGCCTCGGCCGCACCGGGCACCACGTCCACCGGCACCTCGGCGCGCAGCGCTGCCTCCACGGCCAGGTGCCGCAGCCGCCGCTCCGGTTCGATCGCCACGACCTCCGCGACGGCGCCCGGGTAGTGCGCGAAGTTCAGCCCGTTGCCCGCGCCGATCTCGATCACCCGCCCGGACAGCCCGTCGAGCAGTCTCCCGCGGATGCGGCCCATGCCCATCCGGGTCTCGGCGGCGACACTGAGCCGGGCGTAGCAGCGGGCGAACAGCGGATGGTGCACTGCGTCCCGTGGCACCTTGCCGGAGCGGAGCTGCATGAGGACCTCCCAGACGAGGCTGGCCTAGCGCCTTAGGGCGATTGTCCCCCGCACGGGCCCGCCGCACCCCTGCCCGCTACCGAAGGAGTACCCGGCCCAGCACCGGAAGGTGGTCGCTCCCGGTAGCCTCCCGTGCCGACACCTCCGTCACCTCGACCCCGCGCCCCAGCACCTGGTCGATCCTCGCCACCGGCAGCCCGGCCGGCCAGCTGAACGCGAACCCCGAGGCCGGGGCGTCGAGTCGGGAGGTGAGCGGACCGAGCCCGCGGTCCTGCACCGTGCCGTTGAGGTCGCCCACCACCAGGAGCCGCCGGGCCGGGTCGTCGGCGATCCGGCCCGCGAGCCGGGCCGCGCTCTCGTCACGGGCCGCCGAGGCGAGCCCCGTCACAGCCAGCCGCACGGACGGCAGATGGGCCACGTACACCGCCAGCTCGCCGCCGGGCGCGGAGACCGTGGCCCGCAGAGCCCGCCGCCAGCTGCCGGGAAAGCCCGCGGGCCGGATGTCCACGGGCCGCACGTCCGACAGCGGGTACGCGGACCACAGCCCGACCGTGCCGTGCACCGCCCGGTGCGGATGGGACCCGCCCAGGACGTCCTGGTACGCGGGCCGCGCAGCGGGCGTCAGTTCCTCCACGGCGATCAGCCCGGCACGGGTGGCGAGCAGGGCCCGTGCGGTGCCGGCGGGGTCGGCGTTGTCGTCGGCCACGTTGTGCTGCACGACGGTCAGGTCGGACGTGGCCGGGGGCGAGGAGAACCACATCCCGCCGAACATCCACAGCCACACGGCCGTGGGAGCGAGGCACGCGAGCAGCCCGGCCCTCGACCGCCCGAGCAGGGCGAGGCAGCCGAGCACCGGCACCGCCATCCCCAGCCACGGCAGGAACGTCTCCAGCAGGCTCCCCAGCCGGCCGACCCCGTTGGGCACGGCGGAGTGCAGGGCGAGCAGACCGGCGACACCGAGGGCACCGCCGACGAGCAGGCCGTCCCGCGGCCGCAGTCCGTCCGTGCCGACCACGCGCGCCCCTACGCGAGTTCCGCCGCCAGCAGGGCGGCAGCGCCGGCCACCAGCGGATTGTCGGCCGGGGCGTCCTCCTCCGGCTGGGTGGTCAGGACGGACATCACGATCGGCGGGCCGTCCGGCGGCCAGGCGATGCCGACGTCGTTGTTGGTGCCGTACCGCCCGCCACCCGTCTTGTCGGCGAGCAGCCAGTCGGCCGGCAGTCCCTTGCGAAACCTCTCCAGGCTCGTGGTGTTGCGCAGCAGCCAGTCCGTCAGCCGGTCCCTGTCCCGGGGCTCGAGCACGTCGCCGAGCACCAGCCGGGCGTAGGTCAGGCCGATGGCGCGCGGGGAGGTCGTGTCGGTCACGCGCCACGGCTCCGCGGAGTTGAGCTCGGGCTCCCAGCGGTCGAGCCGGGTGACCCGGTCACCGACCGAGCGGGAGAACCGCGTGACGGCGGTCGGGCCGCCCAGCTCCTTCAGCAGCAGGTTGCCCGCGGTGTTGTCGCTGAAGCGGATGGTGGCGTCGCACAGTTCGCCGACGGTCATGCCGGTCGCGACGTGGTCCTCGGTGACGGGGGAGTAGCCCGACTCGGTGACGTACTTCTGGGTGTAGTGGATGCGCCGGGCCAGGAACTCGCCGTCGCGGTCGAGGTCGCGCAGCACGGCCGCGGCGGCGAGCGTCTTGAACACCGAAGCCATCGGGAAGCGTTCGTCGGCCCGGTACGCCACCGTCCGGCCCGTGCGCATGTTGCGGGCGTACACGCCCAGCCGGGCGGTGTGCTCCAGCTCCAGCTCCCGCAGCCGCGCGGTGACGCCGCCGGTGGCGGGTAAGGCGCCGGCCGTTCCGGCGCCGCCCAGCCAGAGAGCGGCGGCCGTGCCGAGCGCGAGGGCCGTACGGCGGGACGGGCCTGATCCGTTCGAGTACAAGGTGGTCCCTTCGGAGGTGATCACATACGTACTTCAACACGCAATCACGCCCGCCCCGGTTTCACCGCGAGCCCGTCCCTGCCCTCAGAACGCCTCGGGCGCCTCCCGGATCCGGAATGCCTCCGCGTCCCACGAGCCGTCCAGTCGGGGCGCCAGCCAGTGCGGCGCGGTCGCCCGGAACGCGGCGGGGGAGAGGGTGCCCGAACCGGCCGGAACCGAGCCCAGCAGGGGGGCTTCGGCCACGTCCGGCAGATCCGCGAGATTGCAGCGCGCGGCGAGGTCCGGAGCCGCGGGCCAGCTGCCGATCACGATCCCGGCCAGGTCCAGCCCCCGGGCCCGCAGTTCACGCGCCGTCAGCTCCGTGGTGTTCAGGGTGCCGAGCCCCGCGGCGGTCACGACCAGCACGGGCGCGGACAGCAGCCGGGCCGCGTCCGCGAGGGTGCCGCCGGCCGCGTCGAACCGGACGAGCAGTCCACCGGCCCCTTCGACCAGCACCAGGTCGTGCTCGGTGGCCAGCTTGGCGGCGGCCTCCGCGACCTCGTGCGGATGGACCGGGGTCCGTCCGGCCCGGCGCGCTGCCGTGGCCGGCGCCAACGGATCGGGATACCGGGCGAGTTCGGCCGTCGACACCGGGCCCGCTAGGCGCGCCACCTCGGCAGCGTCGCCGGGCTCGTCCGGCCCGACGCCCGTCTGCGCGGCCTTCAGCACGGCCACGGAGCGGCCGGCGGACAGCGCCGTCGCCGCCACGGCGGCGGTCACGACCGTCTTTCCGACCTCCGTGCCCGTGCCCGTGATCACCAGTACCGGCATGTCATCCCTCCCGCGCCGCCGCGCACACCGCCCGCGCGATCCGGGCCAGGTCCTCCTCGCCCGTCACGTACGGCGGCATGGTGTAGATCAGATCGCGGAACGGCCGCAGCCACACGCCCTCGCGCACGGCCGCCGCCGTCGCCGCCGCCATGTCCACGGCGTGGTCCAGCTGCACCACGCCGATGGCGCCGAGCACCCGCACGTCCGTCACGCCCGGCAGGTCCGAAGCCGCCGAGAGCCCGTCCCGCAGCCCCGCCTCGATCCGCTTCACCTCGGCGAGCCAGTCCTGACCCAGCAGCAGCTCGATCGAGGCGCAGGCCACCGCCGCCGCCAGCGGATTGCCCATGAACGTCGGGCCGTGCGCGAGCACCGGAACCTCGCCCCGCGAGATGCCGTCGGCCACCCGCGGGGTGCACAGCGTCGCCGCCATCGTCATGTATCCGCCGGTCAGCGCCTTGCCCAGGCACATCACGTCCGGCGTCACGGCCGCGTGCTCCGCCGCGAACATCGCACCCGTACGGCCGAAGCCGGTCGCGATCTCGTCGAACACCAGCAGCACGTCGTGCGCGTCGCACGCCTCGCGCAGCACCCGCAGATACGCGGGGGAGTGGAACCGCATCCCGCCCGCGCCCTGCACCACCGGCTCGACGATGACCGCGGCCAGCTCGTCGGCGTGCCGCTCGATGAGCGACCGCAGCTGCTCGGCATACGCCTCGTCGTACTCGGCCGGGGGCGGGTCGGCGAACACCTGACGCTGCAGGACCCCGGTCCACAGGTCGTGCATCCCGCCCTTCGGGTCGCACACCGACATGGGCTGCCAGGTGTCGCCGTGGTAGCCACCGCGCCAGGTCAGCAGCCGCTGCTTGCCGGGCCGGCCCAGGGAACGCCAGTACTGCAGGCACATCTTGACGGCGACCTCGACCGACACCGACCCGGAGTCGGCGAGAAAGACATGCTCCAGGCCCGCGGGTGACATGTCGACAAGGAGCTTCGCCAGGCGTACGGCGGGCTCGTGGGTGAGCCCGCCGAACATCACATGGCTCATCCGCTCCAACTGGCCGCGCGCGGCCTCGTTGAGCACCGGGTGGTTGTAGCCGTGGATCGCCGACCACCAGGACGACATGCCGTCGACCAGCTCTCGCGGACCGTCCGGCACGCCCGGACCGTCCGCGACTCCTGAGCCGCCCGGCGCTCCCGAGCCGTCCGCGAGCCGCAGCCGGACCCCGCTCGCCGACTCCACGACGAGCGGTTCCTGCCGTCCGGGCATCGGACCGTACGGATGCCACACATGCCGCCGGTCGAGCTCAAGCAGCTCGGGCACCGTCAGCTCAGGCATTGGGCGCGAGGTCCGTTCCGGCGCCCCGGCGGCGGACGGCGACGAGGTCGGTGCGGGCATCCGCGGCCGTACGGGGCTCGGAGGCCTCCGGGACGGCGTCGGAGCCGCACGCTCCGCCGCCCTCGGAACCGCAGACGCCGCCCCCGTCGTGGCAGCCTCCGGCGGCCCGGTGCTCCGGCAGCGTCACCTGGTCGGTGCCCTCCACCTCGAAGCCCGCGTCCGCGATCATCTCCAGGTCGGCCTTGCCTGCCTGGCCCTCACTGGTGAGGTAGTCGCCGAGGAAGATCGAGTTGGCCAGGTGCAGCGCGAGCGGCTGCATGGTGCGCAGATGGACCTCGCGCCCGCCCGCGATCCGCACCTCGGCGTCCGGGCAGACGAACCGCGTCATCGCCAGGATCCTGAGGCACCGCTGCGGGGTCAGGTTCCACTCCTTGCCGAGCGGGGTGCCCTCGAACGGGATGAGGAAGTTGACCGGAACCGAGTCCGGGTCCAGCTCACGCAGCGAGAAGACGACGTCCACGAGATCCTCGTCCGTCTCGCCCATGCCGGCGATCAGCCCGGAGCAGGCGGACAGACCGGCCGCGTGCGCCTTCTGGACGGTGTCGACCCGGTCCTCGTAGGTGTGCGTGGTGGTGATCTCCCCGTACGTCGCCTCGGACGTGTTGAGGTTGTGGTTGTAGGCGTCGGCGCCGGCCTCGCGCAGCCGCTCGGCCTGGCCGTCGGAGAGCAGCCCCAGGCAGGCGCAGACCTCGACGCCCTCGTTGTTGTCCTTGATCGTCCGAATCGTCTCGGAGACCCGGTCCACGTCCCGGTCGGTCGGGCCGCGCCCGCTCGCCACCAGGCACACCCGCTTGGCCCCTCCGGCCACACCGGCCGCCGCCGCCTCGGACGCCTGGTCGGGCTTCAGCCAGGTGTACTTCAGGATCCCGGCCGTCGAGCCGAGCCGCTGCGAGCAGTACGAGCAGTCCTCGGGGCACAGGCCGGACTTGAGGTTGACGAGATAGTTCAGTTTCACCCGTCGGCCGAACCAGTGCCGGCGCACCTTTCCGGCCGCGGCCACCACATCGAGCAGGTCGTCGTCGGACGTCGCAAGGACGGCCAGAGCCTCGTCGCGGGTCGGCAGCTCGCGCCGAAGCCCCTTGTCCACCAGCGTGTTCAGCAGGTCCATGGAAGCCGATCCTGTCCTAAGGAGGTGCCCGGGGCAAAGGAGAGTTCGCACAACAGAGTCGCTTCGAGGTGTGGGTATTGCCACACAGTGACCTGCTGGTGGTCCCGCTAGTGTCTGTGCACTGCCTACAAATTCCCCGGAGGACCACCCATGGCGTTCGGCTGGATCGACGAGCAGGCGGAGCTGCGCGCCCGCGCCGGACTCGTACGGACTCTGCGCCCCCGTCCGGCCGAATCGCCGCTCCTCGACCTGGCGAGCAACGACTACCTCGGGCTGGCCCGCCACCCCGAGGTCACCGAGGGCGCGGCCCGGGCCGCGCGGACCTGGGGCGGCGGCGCCACCGGCTCCCGGCTCGTCACCGGCACGACCGAACTGCACGCCGAACTCGAACGGGAACTGGCCGATTTCTGCGGTTTCGAGGCGGCTCTCGTCTTCTCCTCCGGGTACGCCGCCAACCTCGCGGCGGTCACCGCGCTGGCCCCGCACGGCTCCCTGATCGTCTCCGACGCGGGCAACCACGCCTCGCTCATCGACGGCTGCCGGCTCGCCCGCGGGACCACCCAGGTCGTGGCGCACGCCGAGCCGGACGCCGCGCGCAAGGCCCTGGCCGGCCACGAGGGCACGGCCATCGCCGTGTCCGACACGGTCTTCTCGGTCGACGGCGACGCGGCCCCCCTCACCGAGCTGGCCGAAGCCTGCCGGGAGCACGGGGCGGGGCTGGTCGTCGACGACGCCCACGGGCTGGGCGTGCTCGGTGACGGCGGCCGCGGCGCCCCGCAGGCGGTGGGGCTCGCGGGCGCGGACGACGTCGTCGCGACGGTCACGCTCTCCAAGTCGCTCGGCAGCCAGGGCGGAGCCGTCCTCGGCCCGGCCCGGGTCGTCGAGCACCTGGTCAACGCCGCCCGGACGTTCATCTTCGACACGGGACTCGCCCCGGCGGCGGCCGGTGCGGCCCTGTCGGCCCTGCGGCTGCTGCGCCGCGAGCCGGAGCGGGCCGCACGGGCCCGCGCGGTGGCGGGCGAACTGCACGCACGCCTGACCGCCGCGGGTCTGGAAGCGGTGCGTCCGGACGCCGCGGTGGTCTCGGTGCGGGCGCCCTCTCCCGAGGACGCCGTGCGCTGGGCGGCGCAGTGCCGCGCGGCGGGCCTGGCCGTGGGGTGCTTCCGGCCCCCTTCCGTGCCGGACGGCATCTCACGGCTCAGGCTGACCGCACGCGCGGACCTGACCGCTCAGCAGATCGAACGCGCTGTACGGCTGATCGGCGAGACGCGGCCATGAGTCGGCGTGACACGGCCGTGCGTCGCACGATGGCGGACTGAACGATGACGGACTGCATGACGACGGACTGATCAGAAGTGGTCAGATGCGGTCGACCGAGGCCGTGAACCCCGCCCAGCTCCTCGGTGAGAAGAGCAGCGCGGGTCCGGCCGGGTCCTTGGAGTCCCGCACGGCGAGCAGTCCGGCCCAGGGCGGGGTATCCGGACGCGCGGTCTCGACGCAGTTGTTCGCGCCGGTGCTGTAGCTGCTGCGCAGCCACCGCACACCGTGCAGTTCGATGCTTGAGGGGACGTGACGAGGAAGTGCACGCATGGTGCCTCCTTACGCGCCGGCGGCTGTCCCGGCGATGAAATCCAACGAGTCCTCGGGCGAAAGGGCGTGGATCTGAAGGGCGTTGAAGGCCTCCGTGTAGGCCTGGAGGTCTTCTTTCCGTTCGAGGTAGAGGCTACTCGTCAAGTGGTCGAGAACAACCACATCTAGATCAGAAGTGCTCGAAAATGACAAGATTACGAAAGGGCCGGTGACGCCGATGTGCGCCCCGGCGGCGAACGGCAGTACTTGCAGGCGCACTTGGGGCAGCCGGGCGGACTCGACCAGTCGTTCCAGCTGGCGGGCCATGACCCCGGGTCCGCCCACCTCCCGCCGCAGCACCGCCTCGTCCAGGACGGCACTGAGTTTCAGCGGGGGATCCGCGCGCAGCACGTCCTGCCGGGCCAGTCGCACCTCGACCAGCGTGTCGAGCCGGTCCTCCGGAAGTCCCTCGACCGCGGCCCTGGTCACCGCACGGGCGTACTCGGGCGTCTGGAGCAGGCCCGGGACGACGGTGGTCTCCAGCGTGCGCATCGCACCGGCCTGCGACTCCAGGCTGATGAAGTCCCTGTAGGTCGGCGGCAGCACCCCGCGATAGGCGTGCCACCAGTGATGCCGGCCGCCGCTGTCGTCGGACCCTGCCAACACCATGAGCAGTTCGCGAAGTTGGGAGTCCGTCACACCGTAGGCGTCGAGAAGTAACCGCACATCGGCCGGTTTCACCCCGCTCGTGCCCGTCTCGATCCGGCTGACCTTGGACTGGTGCCAGCCCACCAGCAAGGCCGCCTCACCGCTCGTGAGCCCCGCAGAGGTGCGCAGCGCACGCAGTTCGGCGCCCAGTTTCCGGCGGCGCACCGCGGGACCGTGCTGCATGGGCTCCTCCTTACTCCTTCCGAGCCACCCAAATACGGTTACGCGTCGCAGAGTTCACCGCTTTGAGCGACAGATATATGCATATCTTGGTGGATCGCCGTCCTTCGGGGGTGTTCTGGTGGCAGTCTGGCGAACGAAGCACCAGTCCGGGACCGTACTCGAACCATCCGCTCCGTGTCGGGCTGTGGTCCCGTGGGAAAGGGACGAGGTCGCCATGGCAGACCATCTGGAAGCATCCGTCACTCTGCCGAGCGATCCCGCCTCGGTCTCCGCAGCGCGTGCCTACGTGGTGGGCACGCTGGCGGAGTGGGGTCTGCCGGCGGACACGGAGGTGTCCGACACCGTCCGGTTGATCATCTCCGAACTCGCCACCAACGCCGTCCAGCACACTTTCGGTCAGTCGCCCACCTTCACCGTGGACGTCGAACTGGACCGTGACGAGCACCTGCGCGTCGGTGTCACCGACAGCCATCCGCGCTTCCCCAGACGCCTGCCGGCCGCCGTCCAGCAGGACAACGGCCGCGGCCTGGTCATCATCCGCTGGCTGACCGCGGAATGCGGCGGCAGGCTCCGCATCCGCCCCACTCGCGAGGGCGGCAAGACCATCTCGATCGAACTCCCCTGGGTGGTCCCGGTCCGGCCGGTGACGGCCGCGGTGCGGCAGGAGCCCTAGCCCACACGGCAGGAGGCCTGCTCACCGACAGCAGGAGCCCTGGCCCCACACGGCAGGAGCCCTGGTCACCGACAGCAGGAGCCCTGTTCACCCCCAGCAGGACCCGAAAGGCATGTCCAGCGGGTGCCCTCCGCGCACCCCGGCCCGCGCGACTCACATCCGGGCCACCCCCACGGCCATGACGCCCGCTCCGCGCCTCGCGCCTCGCCGGAGCCCGCTACCGTCACCGGTGCCGAGCCGAAGCCTCCCGGTGCGTTGCCGCCCCTCGAAGCCCTGAGGGCTGACCGACGGTGTGCCGCAGCGGTGCGGGGATCCCGGCGTCGCCCCCGGCCGTCTCCTCCTCGGTGGTCTCCCCGGCGCCGTCCGCCTGGGCACGCAGCCCGGCCCGCCGCACCAGCCGCGGGAGCAGCCCCCACAGGCCGACGCAGACCAGGAAGGTCGCGGTGCCCGCGGCGATACCGCCGCTCCGGCCCGTGGTCACTCGACGACCAGCAGCACGGAACCGCTGAACGCGAACACCAGCACGCCCAGGCCTGTGGTGGCCAGGCGCGAGGAGACCTGCACGATGCGGGGCTTGGCGCCCTGCTGGAAGAGGGAGCGGTGCAGCGCGGCCGGGGCGGTGAAGAGGGCGGCGGCAAGGACCGCCAGCAGCAGCGTGACGACGTAGGTGACGCGCTGGACCGTGTCGAGGTCCTCGAAACGCGAGGTGAAGGCCAGCGACAGCAGGAAGGCGAAGAGGATCTGCACGCCCGTCTGGGTGACGCGCAGTTCCTGGAGCAGCTCGACGAAGTTGCGGTCGGCGCGTTGCAGCGGCGTCTCGTTGCGCGCGGTGCAGGGGCGGTGCTCGGCCATGGGGCCACGGGTATCCAGATGAGCCCGTGTCACGCTCCGGCGTGCGGCGGCGTGTCAAGGACGCCGCCGCACGCCGGGCGGATCACTTCACGCGTCCGTACCAGACACTCTTGGTCCAGATCTTCTGCAGTCGCACCACGTCCCCGCTCTTCGGGGAGTGCCAGAGCTTGTTCTTACCCGCGTAGATACCGACGTGGTACACGTTGCTGCCCGAGTGGAAGAACACCAGGTCCCCGGCCTTGCGGTTCTTGGCGGAGATGTGGCGCGTCTTGTTGTACTGCTGGGCAGCCGTGCGGGGGAGCTTCTTGCCGGCCTTCTTGAACGAGTAGAGCGTGAGCCCGGAGCAGTCGAACCGGTGCGGACCGGTGGCCCCGTACCTGTAGGGTGCACCCTTCTTGGAGGCTGCTATCTGGAGTGCCTTGGTCGCCGGTGTGGCCGCCGCCGCATCGGATGCGAAGCCGGGCGCCACGATGGAGCCGCCCACCGCGGCGATGGTGAGCGCCGAGGCCGTGCCGGCCCGGGCCATGAGCGACGGGACACGATTGAGCGCAGTCATGCGCAACCCTTCGTCAGCCGCCTGTGAAGGATGACCTGTCGGATTCGGGCTGACAAAGTTGCCCGGCCGCTGACGCGGCTTCACCCCAAGGGCTGCTCGGGGTCGGTCATGGCGTGACCGTCCCGGCGACCCGTCGTGCTCGGGTCCTCCACTCCTGCCGATCCACTCCTGTCGACCGGTCATCCGGGCGGCGGCAGGACTCGGCGTCCGCCCGGATCGCCCCGCCACAGCGGCGGGGGCTTGTCGTCAAAAAGGGATCTTGGCGCATGCCTGTCCTGATTTTCCAACGGAACCGGGGGTTTGTGTTGTTACTCACCACTCACCCGTTCGGGTGGACACGTGTGCGTTCGAGCCACTGTCCACAGGTTCGCGGGGCTCCGGACCAGCGATGGAATGCTTCATTCCGTCCGCCGACTACGCGCGTTGCGCAACCGGAACGGTCCAGAAATCCGTCTCCCGCCTACTCCGAACAGAGGTACGTCATTTGGTCCGTTTCAACTCAGCTCCGGACGCATCGTGGGCGGCGCGTGCGTCCGGACCGACGGTTCCGCGTCAACTGACGGACTCGGGGGGCAGGGTGAGCCGGGCGGTGCGCCGCTCGCCGTCCAGCACCCGCAGGGCCCGGGCCAGGGTGCCGGCGTGCAGTTCCGTCTCGCCCCGGTGGTGCATCAGGGCCAGCGCGTCACGCAGCGCGGTCGCCTTGCCGACCAGCGCCTGGGCGGCGCGCAGTCCGCGGTAGGTGTCGCCGTCCAGGGCCGGGTTGATGCGGCCGAGCAGGTCGACGACCTCGAGGTAACGGTCGATCACTTCCGCCTCGGCGCGCGTCAGGGCGGGCAGGGGCGGCAGCTCGGGCGGGAGCACCGGAGCCTCACCGGCCGGTCGGCGGGGCCAGAGTGGCCTTGCGGCTGGGGATGATCCCGTCGATCAGGCCGTACTCCACCGCCTCCTGGGCGGTGAGGACCTTGTCCCGCTCGATGTCCGCGCTCACCTGCTCCCGGGTGCGTCCCGTGTGCAGCGCGAGCATCTCCTCCATCCGGCTCCGGATGCGCGTCAACTCGTCGGCCTGGATCGCCAGATCACTGGCCTGCCCCCGGACCGGCTCGGGCAGCGCGGGCTGATGGATCACCAGGCGGGCGTCGGGCAGGGCGAATCGCTTGCCGGGCGTGCCCGCCGCCAGCAGCACCGAGGCGGCGGCACCGGCCTGGCCCAGGCAGATCGTCTCCACGTCGCAGGAGAGGTACCGCATCGTGTCGTACAGGGCCGTCATCGCGTGGAAGGTGCCGCCGGGGGAGTTGATGTAGAGCGAGATGTCGCGCTCCGGGGCCTGGTGCTCCAAGTACATGAACTGGGCCATGACGTCGTTCGCCGAGGTCTCGTCCACCGGTGCCCCGAGGAAGACGATCCGCTCCTCCATGAGCTTCGAGTAGGGATCCATCGTCCGTTGCCCGGACCCCGTGCGTTCGGTGAACTCGGGCAGCACGTGGCGGGCGGACGGTCGGGTCATGACGAACCCCTCCTCGCGGGCAGAGCCGTCTCCGGCGACAGCTCGTCTGTAAAAAATGTACAGGACGTACGTCGCGATAGGATGGGGACATGGCCTACGAGATTCCGGTGACTCAAGCAAGGGCTGAGCTCGCCGACCTGATCAACCGCGTGGTGTACGCCGGCGAACGCGTCGTCGTCACCCGGCACGGCAAGCCTCTCGTCGCCCTCGTCTCGGCCGATGACCTGCGGCGACTCGAAGAGAGCCAGGAGCTCGCGGAGGTCACGGAGGAGCAGGTGGTCAGCGCGGTCTCCACCGTCCGCGAGGTCGCGTCCGCTCCTGGCGAACCCCAGCGCTTCGGCATCGCGGCGGAGCACCGCAGGGCCGGCCCGTCCTAGCCGGACAGACGAAAGGCCGTCGGTCCGGTCCAGGGTCGGCCGGCCGGACGTAAAGACCGTGCGCCCCCCGTCCGCTACGGCGGGGACGCACGGTCGCTTTCTGCGGTCGCCTCCGGGGCGCGCGGGTGGCGGTCAGGTCACCGCCGAGAGCTCCCGTCGCTCGGCCGCGGGCGCACTGCCCGCCTTCCGGGCCCGGAGCGAGCTGCCGAGCGGGACGGCCCCGGGCCGAGAACCGCCCACCAGGTCAGGGTCAGGGCCGGTCCCGTCGCCGCTCCGTCGAAGTACCACACCGAGCGCAGTTCCTCGGCGCCCGAGCCGATCCGGATGGTGGAGGTCGCGGAGGCGCATGCGAGCCGAGGGCGCCGGAGGATCACAGCTCGGTTAACGTGCCCGAAACGCGGTCCAATTAGCCTGCCGATCCACGCCACCTGGCACTTTGCCCCGTGGCCGCGGCAACCGGGCTCCGCACGGCCCGGAGCGACGACTGTGAGGTGGGACGTGCAACTGACCCCGCACGAGCAAGAACGGCTGCTGATCCACGTGGCGGCCGACGTGGCCGAGAAGCGCCGGGCCCGCGGGCTGAAGCTCAACCACCCCGAGGCGGTCGCGCTCATCACCTCGCACATCCTCGAGGGCGCCCGGGACGGCCGTACCGTCGCCGAACTCATGGCCTCCGGGCGCAAGATCCTGACCAGGGACGACGTCATGGAGGGCATCCCGGAGATGATCCACGACGTCCAGGTCGAAGCCACCTTCCCGGACGGCACCAAGCTCGTCACCGTCCACGACCCGATCGTCTGACGGGGAGCCGCCGTGATTCCCGGGGAGATCCTCTTCGCCGACGGGCCGATTGCCTACAACCAGGGCCGCGAGGTCGTCCGCCTCACCGTCCTCAACGCCGCCGACCGGCCCGTCCAGGTCGGCTCCCACTACCACTTCGCCGAGGCCAACCCCGGCCTGGAGTTCGACCGCGCCGCCGCGCGCGGCAGGCGGCTCAATGTCGCCGCCGGCACGGCCGTGCGCTTCGAGCCCGGGATCCCCGTCGACGTCGAACTCGTGCCGCTGGCCGGCGCCCGTGTGGTGCACGGCCTGCGTGGCGAGACCGGAGGTGCCCTCGATGCCTGAGATGTCGCGTGCCGCGTACGCCGACCTGTTCGGCCCGACGACCGGCGACCGGATCCGCCTGGCCGACACCGACCTGCTGGTCGAGATCGAGGAGGACCGCTCCGGCGGCCCCGGACTCGCCGGTGACGAGGCCGTGTTCGGCGGCGGCAAGGTCATCCGCGAGTCCATGGGCCAGGCCCGGGCCACTCGCGCGCAGGGCACGCCGGACACCGTGATCACCGGCGCGGTGATCATCGACCACTGGGGGATCGTCAAGGCCGACGTCGGCATCCGCGACGGCCGGATCACCGGCATCGGCAAGGCCGGCAACCCCGACACCATGGACGGCGTCCACCCGGACCTGGTCATCGGCCCGGAGACCGAGATCATCGCCGGCAACGGGCGGATCCTCACGGCGGGCGCGATCGACGCGCACGTCCACTTCATCTGCCCGCAGATCGCCGACGAGGCCCTCTCGTCGGGCATCACGACCCTCGTCGGCGGCGGCACCGGCCCCGCGGAGGGCTCCAAGGCCACCACCGTGACCCCCGGCCCCTGGCACCTCGCCCGGATGCTGGAGGCGATGGAGGCCTACCCGCTCAACATCGGCCTGCTCGGCAAGGGCAACACCGTCTCGCACGAGGCGATGCTGTCCCAGATCCGCGGCGGCGCCCTCGGCCTGAAGCTGCACGAGGACTGGGGCTCCACCCCGGCCGTCATCGACGCCTCGCTGACCGTCGCCGAGCGGACCGGCATCCAGGTCGCCATCCACACCGACACCCTCAACGAGGCCGGATTCGTGGGAGACACCCTGGCCGCCATCGCCGGGCGGGGCATCCACGCGTACCACACCGAGGGTGCGGGCGGCGGGCACGCGCCGGACATCATGACCGTGGTCTCCGAGTCGTACGTGCTGCCCAGCTCCACCAACCCGACCCGGCCGTTCACCGTCAACACCGCCGAGGAACACCTCGACATGCTGATGGTGTGCCACCACCTCAACCCCGCGGTGCCGGAGGACCTGGCCTTCGCCGAGTCCCGGATCCGCCCCTCCACGATCGGGGCCGAGGACGTACTGCACGATCTGGGCGCGATCTCGATCATCTCCTCCGACTCCCAGGCCATGGGACGCGTCGGTGAGGTCGTCATGCGCACCTGGCAGACCGCGCACGTGATGAAGCGGCGGCGCGGCGCCCTGCCCGGGGACGGACGCGCCGACAACCACCGCGTACGTCGCTATGTCGCCAAGTACACGATCAACCCCGCGCTCGCCCAGGGCCTGGCCGCAGAGGTCGGGTCGGTGGAGAGCGGCAAGCTGGCCGACCTGGTGCTGTGGGAACCTGCGTTCTTCGGGGTCAAGCCGCAGCTCGTCATCAAGGGCGGGCAGATCGCCTACGCGCAGATGGGCGACGCGAACGCCTCGATCCCCACCCCGCAGCCGATCCTGCCGCGCCCGATGTACGGGGCGATCGGGCGGGCGCCGGCCTCCAACTCCCTCAACTTCGTCGCCCCCCTGGCCGTCGAAGCAGGGCTGCCGGAGCGGCTGGGGCTCGGCAAGCGCTTCGCGGCGATCGAATCGACCCGCGGTGTCACCAAGGCCGACATGCGAGAGAACGACGCCCGGCCCGAGGTGCGGGTCGACCCCGACAGCTTCGCCGTGCACATCGACGGGGAACTGGTCGAGGCGGCGCCCGCGGCCGAACTTCCCATGGCCCAGCGGTACTTCCTGTTCTGAGGGTGGTCTGATGTCGCGTGCAGCGCTTCTCGTCCTGGCCGACGGGCGGTTTCCCGCCGGGGGGCACGCGCACTCCGGCGGTGCCGAGGCGGCGGTCAAGGCCGGCCGGGTCAGCGGGGCGGCGAGCCTGGGGGAGTTCTGCCGGGGGCGGTTGCACACGGCGGGGCTGACGGCGGCGGGACTGTCCGCGGCCGCGGCGCTCGGGATCGATCCCGTCGCGCTGGACCGTGCCGCGGACGCGCGGACGCCGTCGCCCGCACTGCGCGTCGCCGCGCGCAAGCTGGGGCGGCAGCTGCTGCGGGCCGCCCGGGCGACCTGGCCGTCCGCCGAACTGAACGCGCTCGGGAGGGAGTTCCCCAAGGGGGCGCACCAGCCGGTGGTGCTGGGGCTGGCGGCCCGGGCGGCGGGGCTGGGGCCTATGGACGCGGCGTACTGCGCGGCGTACGAGAGCGTGAGCGGGCCGGCGTCGGCGACCGTGCGGTTGCTCAGTCTGGACCCGTTCGACGCGACGCGGGTGCTCGCCCGGCTGGCGCCGGAGGTGGACCGCGTCGCGGACCGGGCGGTGGAGGCGGCCCGGAAGGCGGTCGACGACGGGGTCGACGCCCTGCCCGCGGGGTCGGCACCGCTCCTGGAGATCGGGGCGGAGGTGCATGCGGCATGGCCGGTGCGGCTGTTCGCGTCGTAGCCGGCCCTCCGAACGCCCTGGAGACCAACCACCTCAGGGGCGCTGGGCTGTGCTCGATGTGCGGCTCCGCCGCGTGAGCGCGACCAGCCCCCACCCATCCGCACTCCGCACCAG
>NZ_JAIGQA010000389.1:0-837 GCF_019733245.1 Streptomyces sp. WAC04114 | reverse complement strand
ACATAGATGTTGCCAGCCTGCCGGCATACCCGTTCATAGGTCCGGACGACAATCCATTCATTCCCGTCAAGGATGCCGACCTGGAGCGGCTCGGGGGGTCCATCGGTAAGGTTCGCCTTCCTTTCTGGGGCTGGGCCTGGCTGATCACCGAGCATCAGGACGTGCGGCAGTTGCTGCGGCACCCCGGATTCAGCTCCGATCAGTACAAGCCCGGCTTTCCGGTGCTGAATCCGATTCCGCCGAAGCAGGACGACGCGTCGGGCCTGTTCATCTTCATGGACGGCGACGCGCACAGCCGCCTCCGGCGGATGCTGACCGCGGAGTTCATGATCAAGAACATCCGGCGGATCGAGCCGCTCATCGAGGAGACGGTGATCGAGTCGCTGGAGCGGATGCGCGGGCTCGGCGCTCCCGTCGACCTGATGGCCGAGTTCGCCCTGCCGGTGCCGTCGATGACGATCTGTCACCTGCTCGGAGTCCCGTACTCCGACCATGACTTCTTCCAGCACCACAGCGCCGTGATCATGGACCGGAAGTCCGGCCCCGCCGAGGTCGAAGCCGCCCTCGGCGCGCTCGCCGGACTGCTGGGGGACCTGGTCGAGGCCAAGCGGACCGAGCCCACCGACGATCTGCTCAGCCGGCTCGTGATCGAGCGGGTCGTGCCCGGGGAGCTCCGGAAGGACGAGCTCGTCAGCCTGGCGATGCTCCTGCTCGTCGCGGGGCACGAGACCACCGCGAACATGATCGGGCTCTCGGCGCTCGTGCTTCTCCAGCACCCCGAGCACCTGGCCGCCCTGCGGGAGAACCCGGACCTGGCGCCGGGCATGGTCGAGGAAC
>NZ_JAIGQA010000388.1:0-905 GCF_019733245.1 Streptomyces sp. WAC04114 | reverse complement strand
GGCGGGGGCGCCGTGGTGGGTGCGGTTGTTCTCGGGGTGCGGGTTCGCCGTGGTTGTTCGCGCAGTTCCCCGCGCCCCTGAGGGGGTGCACTCACAGCGTCTTTGATGCGCCGATCGGCATGTCCCAGAGGTTTTCCCGGGGGAGGCCTGCTTTCTCCCAGGCCGCGCGTACGCGCGTCAGGGGCTCCAACACCGGCTCCGCGGACAGGACGAACGTGCCCCAGTGCATGGGGGCCATCCTGGTCGCCCCCAGGTCCTGGGCCGCGCGGACCGCCTCCTCCGGGTCGCAGTGGACGTCACGGAGCCACCAGCGCGGGTCGTAGGCTCCGATGGGCAGCAGGGCCAGGTCGATGCCGGGGTAGCGGCGGCCGATGCGGGAGAACCAGTGGCCGTAGCCGGTGTCACCGGCGAAGTAGACGCGCCCGCCGCCTTGGTCGGTGAGGACCCAGCCGCCCCACAGGCTGTGGCAGGTGTCGGTGAGGCTGCGCTTGGACCAGTGGTGGGAGGGGACGAAGTCGAAGCGGACGCCGTCCAGTTCGGCCGCCTCCCACCAGTCGAGCTCCGTCACGCGGGTGAAGCGGCGGCGGTGGAACCAGCGGGCGAGCCCGGCCGGCACGAACACCGGGGTGTCGCGCGGGAGGCGGCGCAGCGTGGGGGCGTCCAGGTGGTCGTAGTGATTGTGGCTGATGACGACGGCGTCGACGCGCGGCAGGTCCTCCCAGGGGACGCCCACGGGCGTGATCCGGGCCGGGGTGCCGAGGATGCGGCGGGACCACACCGGGTCGGTGAGGACGGTCAGCCCGCCGATGCGCAGTACCCAACTGGCGTGCCCCGCCCAGGTGACGGCGATGGTGCGGGCGTCGACGCGGGGCAGCGGGGCGGGGCACGCCAGTTGGGTACTGCGC
>NZ_JAIGQA010000387.1:0-926 GCF_019733245.1 Streptomyces sp. WAC04114 | reverse complement strand
GGCTTGAGCTCGCCGTGGTACCCCGAGCCGACCAGTTCGCCGTACAGCGCGTCCACCTCCTCCGGTCCGTCGCAGCGCAGGGCCAGTGAGGCCCGGCCCCCGCCCACGGGCGGCTGCCACTCGGGCAGGAAGGAACGGACCGTCTCCTCGGTGTCGAACATCAGCCGCAGCCCGCCGGGCAGTTCGGCCTCGGCGTGCGGCTGGCCCTCGGCGCCGTCCGGGAAGGCGAACCCGAGCCGGCGGTAGAACGCGACGGATGCGGCCATGTCGGAGACGACCAGGCCGATGGCATCGAATCGTGCAGTCATGGGGCCACCGTAGGCAGGCCCGCGACGTCCGGTCTTGAACGAATCGGACACCAAGGCGGACACCTGAGCCGACACCGGCGCGGGCACACCTGGGCCGACACCGAAGCCGAAACCGAAGCGGACACGCCGGTCCGGCCGCGCCGGGCGAGAATTTCGGTCGCCGCACCGGCATCCCTCACGGCCCCGTCTCCTAGGTTCGTATGCCATGGCACCACGACTGCTCGTCCACACCCGCACCACCGGCTACCGGCACGCTTCCACCCCGGCCGGTATCGCCGCCCTGCGCAGCCTCGGGGACTTCGAGGCCCACGCCACCGAGGACCCGGCAGCCCTCGAACAGCCCCTGGACGACCTTGCGGCCGTGGTGTTCCTCTCCACCAGCGGCGAGATCCTCACCCCGGCCGGACGGGAGCGGCTCGCCGCGTACGTGGAGGCGGGCGGCGGCTTCGTCGGCGTGCACGCGGCGGCCTGCACGGAGTACGACTGGCCGTACTACGGCGCGCTGCTGGGCGCCCGGTTCGCCCGGCACCCGGACCACCAGCCCGGCAAGGCCGTCGTCGAGAACCACGATCACCCGGCGACCCGGCACCTGCCCGCCGTCTGGGAGTTCACCGACGA
>NZ_JAIGQA010000386.1:0-935 GCF_019733245.1 Streptomyces sp. WAC04114 | reverse complement strand
GGTCGGAACGGGACCCGGGCGTCGGCCTGTTCGAGGGGGACAGCTCCGAGGGGAGCGCCTCGAGGTGGACCGGGCGGACGGGCATCGGGTCCCTGGGGGTGGAGCCCGGGGGTGCCGGGTCGGTGTGGGCGGAGTCCACGTAGGAGGGGTCCATGTGGGCGACCTCCGTGTGGGCGCCCTCCGTATAGGAGGAGTCCATGTGGGCGGCCTCCGTGTGGAGGGACTCCGTGTGCGCGGACGCCATGTGGGCCGACTCCGCGTGGGCGGACGACGTGTCGCCCCACTCCGTGTTGTCGGTCTCCATGCTCTGCTGGGCCTCCGCGAGGCTGATGCCGCGCTGGAAGGCCGCCATGAGACCGGGGTCGTGGCCCACGAGGTACTCGGGGTCCTGGCGTGGCGTCGGGCCGTCGCGCAGCTGGGGCACGATGTGCTCCTGGGCGCGGCGACGCGGCAGTTGGGGCTTGCCCATGGTGCCGCGGACGGTGCCGTTGCGGGGGGTGGGCGGCTCGGTGACGTTCTCGGCGAGGGTCCGCCGGTCGTCGGGACTGATACCGGGCCGTGCCTCGGCCGGGGTGGCACGCTCCCGGCGGGCCCCGCGCATGGGCAGGGGCGCGGGCCGGCCGGCCGGTGCGCTCCCGCCCGGGGCCGGTGAGGCTTCCCGCTCGTGCCCTCGGGGTGCGGTGGAGGCGGGTGACGCGGCGGGCGCGATGGGTGGAACCGACGGCCCTGCTCCGGACGTGGGCAGCGGCACGGACGAGCCCCCGGCCTCACCGCCGTCGACGACCACCGGGGACAGCCTTCTGGACGCACCACCGGCACCGGCGGCAACCTGTCCGTTCTGCCCGGCCTGCCTGCCCGGGGCAGCCGGACCGCTCCGGCCGGCCTGCCCGGCCGGCCGCCCCGGCACCGCCGGACCATCCGCACCGGGCGCGCCT
>NZ_JAIGQA010000385.1:0-947 GCF_019733245.1 Streptomyces sp. WAC04114 | reverse complement strand
GTCCGGGGACGGGGCGGTGCCGGTGGACTGCGGGCCTCCGCTCACCGAGGTGCCCGTCGGGCCACCGACGCTCCCCGCCGGGCCGGAGCCCGGGGCCGCATCCGCCAAATGGTCCTCCAGACGGCGGGTGAGTTCGTCGGTGCGGGCCGCCGCCTGTTCGCGGTCATGGGCCAGGAGCAGCCGGCAGTCCTGCCCGTGCCCCGGACGGACGTGCGGCAGCCAGCCCAGCCAGGACCACTCGGCGGTGCGCTCCTCCAGGGAGCGTGAGCGGTCGGCGGCGATCAGGACGATCTCCAGCGAGTCGGGGGAGTGCAGCGCGGTGAGCTGGGCCAGGACCGCACGGGTCAGCCCGGCCAGCCGTGCCCGCGGCCCGGCCAGTCCCAGGGCGCCGACCTCGCGCAGCCCGGCGGTCACGGGGACGGCCGGCAGCAGGCCCGAGCCGTCCGGTGCCGCCCGGTCGGCCGTACCGAGGCGCACGGCCAGCGCCTCCGGGTGACCGGGGCCGCGCTCCCACAGCCGCGGCCCTGGCCCGAGGGCCGTGAGCAGCAGCGTGGCCGGGTCCGGCCAGGTCTCCGGGGCGGCCGGAGCGACCACCGGGTGGTGCTCGGCCGCAATCTTGGCGGCCGGCTCGTCCTCGTACGCCTCGCGCGGTTCCGTCGCCTGCTCGCCGCGCCCCCCGGTCAGCCGGCGGGCCCACGCCCCGAGCCCACCACGCCTGCGGGCCCCCGGGGGTACGTCGGTGCCGCGGAGGGGGGTGCCTTTGCGTCCACGGCCTGAGCGCTGGTCCGCCAGGGCCGGGTCGTCGGGAGCGGCCGGTCCGTCCGTTTCCCGGGGGTGCGGACCGGTTCCGTCCGCGACGCCGAAGGCCCCGAGCCCGGAATGACCCGCGTGCGTGTCCCCGGCGCCTCTCACCGGCCGGGCGGGGGCGTCGGGAGAAGAGATGGGGG
>NZ_JAIGQA010000384.1:0-986 GCF_019733245.1 Streptomyces sp. WAC04114 | reverse complement strand
CGCTGGCCCTCACCGCCGTGGTCACCGATCTGCTCTACGCCGCACTCGTGTTGTGGCTCGCCCGGCGGCGCCGGGTGCGAGAGGCGCTGCGGCTCGTGCCGCCGGGCGAGCCACAACACGAGTGCGGCGTAGAGCAGATCGGTGACCACGGCGGTGAGGGCCAGCGGCCAGGGGGCGTCTGCGGCGGTCTCGTCCGACGTCAGTCCGTCGACGACCGCGGCGGAGACGCCGAAGGCCAGCAGATTGTTCAGGACGTGCAGGGCGATCGCCGCCTCCAGCCCGCCGGTGCGGATCGTGAGCAGCCCCGCCACCAAGCCGTTCACCAGCAGACCGAGGAAGCCCCACCGGGTGCCCCAGCCGTGGGCCGCGGCGAACAGCACGGCCTGCGGGAGCACCGCGAACCACGGGGAGCGCACGAACGCCCCGACCGCCTGGGTCAGCCAGCCCCGGAACACGTACTCCTCGGCCGCGGCCTGCAACGGCACGAGGACGGCCAGCACGGCCAGGGCCGCGAGGAAGGAGCTCCACCCCACCCATGTGTCGGACCCGCCCGAGTCGCCCGGCAGGAAGAAGGCGATCACCGTGAGCAGGAGGATGGGCGGCAGCCCGGCCAGCAGACACCACCCGAGCCAGCCGGTCCGCAGCCGTCCGGTCACCGAGGAGACGGTGCCGGCGCGCCGTCTCGCCGGCCACAGCGTGGCCAGCAGCACCAGGGGCAGGGCAATCGCCAGGGACACCAGATCCATCGCGGTGTTCCCCAGCGGCCCCAAGTCGACGCCCCCGTCGGGCAGTTCCGGCGCACCGAGCGCCGTTCCCAGACCCCAGGTGACAGCCAGCAGCAGGAGCAGGAGGACGACGTAGGCGAGGCTCAGTAACACCGTGCCGACCACCGGGCGCCACCAGCGGTGCCGCCCGGTGGTCGGCACGGTGTTACTGAGCCTCGCCTACGTCGTCCTCCTGCTCCTGCTGCTGGCTGTCACCTGGGG
>NZ_JAIGQA010000383.1:0-1031 GCF_019733245.1 Streptomyces sp. WAC04114 | reverse complement strand
CCCCGGGGCGCGGGCCCGATCCAGCCGCCCCCGTCGCCCCAGCGCCCCGCCCCGGCCCGCATCGACCAGGTCCGTGCCGAACTCGACGAGCTCAGCGACTACCTGCGCCGGCGCGAGGGAGAAGGCAACCGGGACGGCAACCACGAGAGCGGACGGTGACCGTGACGGGAGGACGTGTCGTCGCGGGGCGCTACAAACTGTCCGCCGTCCTCGGGCAGGGCGGCATGGGCCAGGTCTGGACGGCGTACGACCAGCGGCTCGACCGGCGCGTGGCGGTGAAGCTGCTGCGCCCCGACAAGGTGGCCGGCCAGGACGCGGAGGAACTGCGGCGCCGTTTCGTGCGGGAGTGCCGGGTGACCGCCCAGGTCGACCACCCCGGCCTGGTCACCGTGCACGACGCGGGCAGTGAGGGCGAGGAGCTGTTCCTCGTCATGCAGTACGTCGACGGCGCCGACCTCGCCGACCACCTCGCCGAGCACACTCCGTACCCCTGGCAGTGGGCGGTCGCGGTCGCCGCGCAGTTGTGCGCCGTACTGAGCGCCGTGCACGCGGTGCCGATCGTCCACCGCGACCTCAAGCCGCGGAACGTGATGGTGAAGCAGGACGGCACGGTCACCGTCCTCGACCTCGGCGTCGCCTCCGTCATGGACGCGGACACCACTCGCCTCACCCACACCGGCACGCCCATCGGCTCGCCCGCCTACATGGCCCCGGAGCAGGCGATGGGCGGCGCGGTCGGCCCCTACACCGACCTGTACGCGCTCGGTGTGGTCCTGCACGAACTGCTCAGCGGCGACGTCCCCTTCTCCGGCTCCACGGCCCTCGGCGTCCTGCACCGGCACCTGTACGAGCCGCCGGTGCCCGTACGCCGCATCCGGCCCGAGGTCCCCGAGGCCCTCGAGGCGCTCGTCCTGCGTCTCCTGGCCAAGGATCCGCAGCACCGGCCCGCCTCCGCACAGGAGGTCTACGAACACCTGGAGCTGCTCCTGCCCGCGCGCGGGACGCCCACCGGAGCGGCCCTCGACCCCACC
>NZ_JAIGQA010000382.1:0-1055 GCF_019733245.1 Streptomyces sp. WAC04114 | reverse complement strand
CCCCCACGCCCGAACACCGGACCCAGCACCAGCTGAGCCGCCCCCACAGCCACGGCCCCGTCTCCGCCGGCCGCGACGCGCACCGGTACCGCGTCCTGACCCGTTCGCCGGGCTCGGGCCTCCAGCACCGCGTCGACCCCGCCCACGAAGGCCTCCGGGGCCGCCGCCACCGTCCGGCCGCCGAGCAGGACGACGTCGATGTCGAGCAGCCCCACGAGGTTCGCCGCCCCGGCCCCCAGGACCCGTGCCGCCTCGCGCAGATCGCCGCGCGCGACCGCACCGAGGCACAGGGCCTCGACACAGCCCCGGTTCCCGCAGGTGCAGGGCGGGCCGTCGAGCTGGATGACCTGGTGGCCGAACTCGCCCGCCCCGGTCCTGGCACCCCGGTGCAGGCTGCCGCCGATGACCAGTCCGGCCCCCAGCCCCGTGCCGAGGTGCAGGTAGGCGAAGGAGCCGCCCTCGCCCCCGGCGGCCAGGCCCAGCGCCGCCGCGTTGGTGTCCTTGTCAACCACGACCGGCACGCCGAGCCGTCCGGCCAGCGCCTCCCGCAGCGGGAAGCCGTCCCACCCGGGGAATCCGGTCACCCGGTGCAGCACACCCCGGACATGATCGAGCGGCCCGGGCAATGCGACGCCCACTCCCAGCAGGGCCGGATCGAGCCCGGCCAGTCCAGGCAGCGAGCCTCCGGCACGCTCGGCACGTCCCGGCCGGGAGCCCTCGTCAGGCCCGGCCGACCCGGGCCCCAAGCCCCGGTCAGACCCGGCCGACCCCGACAGCACACCTTCGCCTTCCCCCGCGGAACCCGGCAGCGCACCCTCGCCGAGCCCGGCCGACCCGGGCCCCAAGCCCTGGCCAGCCCCGGCCGACCCCGACAGCACACCTTCGCCTTCCCCCGCGGAACCCGGCAGCGCACCCTCGCCGAGCCCGGCCGACCTCAGCCGCGAGCCCCGGTCAAGCCCGCCCGGCACAGGCCGCGCATCCCCGTCGGACCCGGCCACCCCCGGCCGCACGTCCCTATCAAGCCCGACACCGAGGCCAAGCCCAAGCCCAAGCCC
>NZ_JAIGQA010000381.1:0-1055 GCF_019733245.1 Streptomyces sp. WAC04114 | reverse complement strand
GGATCGGCGGCCTTGGCGAGCAGGGCGGTGAGCAGGTCGGGGGTGAGCCGGTCGGCGCGGTCGAGGCCGCTGCCGTCCTTGAAGGCGGCGCCCTTGACGGGGAGGCCGAGTTCGCGCAGCCGGGAGCCGATGGCCTTGCCGGCGCCGGCGAAGTCGGCGCGGTCGCCGGTGGCGATCGCGGTCTGGCGGGCGAGGGCTTCGGCGATGTCGTTGTCGCTGTTGGTCAGCATGCGCTCGACGAGGGCGGCGAGCGGGGGCGAGGAGACCGTGGCGAGGGTCTTGGCGCGGGTGGTGGCCTTGGACGGGCCGGGGGCGGTGGTCTTGATGCCGTGGGACTTCAGGAAGTCCCCGAAGCGGCGGGCGGCGTCCGCCGCCGGGTCCGGCACGCGTTCGACGGGGCCGCTCGTGGAGTCGTCGGTGCGGCCCTCGTCGGCCATCAGGGGGGTGACGCGGGCGAGGTTGCCGTCGACCCCGATCGGGTGCATCTCGTCGCCCGCGTAGAGGGTCGTGTCGTAGGAGAGGGTGACGTCGCGGACGCCCTTGTCGGCGAGGGCGGCGGCCGTTGCGGCGGCCAGGGTGCGCAGGCTCGCGGAGCCCTGGGCCTTCTCGCGGGCCGTGAGGGTGGGGTCGCCGCCGCCGACCAGGACGACTTCCTTGGTGTCGGGTTCGAGGGCGGCGCGGGTGGTGAGGCGGTGGTCGGTGCCCATGGCGGACAGGGCGGCGACGGCCGTGGCGACCTTGGTGGTGGAGGCCGGGGTGAGCCCGGTGCCGGAGGCGGCGCCGTACAGGCGCCTGCCGGTGGTCATGTCGATGACGGACGCGGCGGGCCGGGAGCCGAGGGCCGGGTCCTTCAGCAGCGGGTCGAGGGCGCCCGCGAGGGCCTTGCCGTCCGGGGCGGCGCGGGTGGTGAGCCGGTGGTCGGTGCCCGTGGCGGACAGGGCGGCGACGGCCGTGGCGACCTTGGTGGTGGAGGCCGGGGTGAGCCCGGTGCCGGAGGCGGCGCCGTACAGGCGCCTGCCGGTGGTCATGTCGATGACGGACGCGGCGGGCCGGGA
>NZ_JAIGQA010000380.1:0-1068 GCF_019733245.1 Streptomyces sp. WAC04114 | reverse complement strand
CACCCCGCCCGTCCCGCTGACCGCGCTGCTGGGCCGCGAGGACCTGGGCCTGCGGCAGATCGCGGGGCCGTCCGCGGAGGGCGTCGTCGTCCACTGGGTGCACACCTCGGAGATGGCGGACCCCTATCCGTATCTGCTGGGCGGTGAGCTGCTGCTCAGCGCCGGTGTCCACATCCCGGCGGCGGCGGGCCCGGGGACCTCGTACTTCGACGACTACGTCTCCCGGATCGTGGCCGCGGGCGGCGCCGCCCTCGGCTTCGGGGTGGCACCGGTGCACGACACGGTGCCCGAGGGGCTGGTCGAGGCCTGCGCCTCGCACGGCCTGCCGCTGCTGGAGGTGCCGCCCCGCACCACCTTCTCGGGCGTGGCCCGCGCGGTCTGGCAGCTGATGGCCCGGGCCCGCCTCGCCGAACTCCGCCGCGTCACCGAGGCCCAGCAGAGCCTCGCCACCGCCGCGTCCCGCCCCGACCCGGTCCCGTCGGTGCTCCGGCAGCTGGCGGGGCGACTGGGCGGCTGGGCGGTGCTGTACGGGCCGGAGGGGACGGAGATCGCGGCGGCGGGGCGAGAACCCGGGGACGAGACGCGGGGGGCGCTGACGCGGCTCGCGCAGGTGGTACGTCCTGCCGACGGCCCCGGTGAGCGCCCCGCCCCCTCCTCCGCCACCGACACCGCCGGCGGGCTGCATCTCGCCGCCTACGCCCTGGGCGCCGGGCACGGGTTCGTGCTCGGGGTCGCCGCGCCGCAGCGGACCGCCGGTGACCACACCGTCGCCTCCGTCGCGGCCGTTCTGCTGTCGCTGCTCACCGGCGAGCAGCAGAGCGGCACCGGGGCCGCCCGTTCCGCCGCGCTGGTGCGGATGCTGCTGGGCGTCTCCCCCGAGGAGGTCGCGCCGCTGCTCGGCGACGGGCCGTGGGTCGTCGTGCGGGCCCGGCCGGACGGGGACGGCGCCCCCGACCCCGTCGCGGCCTCGGCACTCGGCGCCGCGCTGGGATCGGCGCTGGTCGACCCGGCGGGGGACGTCGTACGGGTCCTGGTCCCGGCCGGCCGGGACCAGGACCCGTACGACGT
>NZ_JAIGQA010000037.1:0-52798 GCF_019733245.1 Streptomyces sp. WAC04114 | reverse complement strand
CCCCAGGGACGCACCCCTGGCAGGCGTTGCCCGTGCTGCAGTTCGATCCCGGCCAGATGCTCTCCTGGGCACGCACCGTGATGCGCACCGACCCCCACGGCTGCGCGGCCGTCCTCGTTCCGGCCTCTGGCAGCATGCCCTCCCGCAGCCGGGCTCCGCACCCGTCCGACGTCCGGCCCGACACCCATGCGGCCACCGACATACGCGCCACAGCGGCAGCGGTGGCCTTCACGGACAACCCGCGTTCCCCCGCCGTCCGGCTGGCCGTCGCCGCTTCCTCGCTCGAGGCGTTCACCCTGCCCGTCCTCGACGTGCTGCGCGAACGCCTCGTCCCCGAGGCGGCCGTCGCCGACATCGCCGAGTTCCTCACCGCCGGGCTGCTCACGGCCGCACGGCAGGAGGATGCGGAGCTCGTGTACCGCTTCCACCCCGCCGCGGCCGGGCATCTGCGTGGACTCCTGAGCCGCGACCAGGCGTGGGACGCCCACGTCGTCCTCACCGACCACCTCGCCGCCCATCCCCAGGCCCCGCGGGGAATCCTCGCCGCCCTCCACTCTCCCGAGAGCCGCGAACATCTCCCCGCAGGACTCCGGCCCCTAGCCCAGGCGGCCGCTGCGACGGCCCGTCTCCTCGGCCTCGAGCCGGCCGAGCCAGCCGAGCCGACTCCTGCCCGGTACGTGCCCAGCAGCGCGCAGCGCGAGATGCTCGACCGGCTGGACGCCGAGCGTGAGATCCACGACCGGCACCGCAACCTCCTCGTCGCCGTCCCCGGCACCGGCAAGACGGTCATGTCGGCCTTCGACTACCGGCGTCTGCGCGAGAAGCACCAGCGAGACCTGCGGCTGCTCTTCGTCGCGGACCGCATCGAGCTGCTGGACCAGGCGCGCCAGGTCTACGAAGACGTCCTCCTGCACCCGGGCTTCGGAGAGTCGCTGTACGGCGGGGCTGTCCCCGCGGGCTGGAACCACGTGTTCGCCACTGTGCAGTCACTCGGGAGACACGTGGGCGCACTGGCGCCTGATCACTTCGACGTGATCGTCATCGACGAGTTCCGCGGGGCGGCCACGCCGACGTACCGGAGAATCCTGGACCACTTCAGGCCGTTGGAGTTGCTCGGCCTGACGGCGACTCCCGAACGCGTGAACGGCATGAATATTCAGGACGTGTTCTTCGACGGCCGTATCGCCGCGGAGATGCGGTTGCGGGATGCGCTGGAAAGCGATCAGCTCACCCCTCTCCACTACTTCGGTTTCGGCGACGGCATCGACTATCGCTCGCTGGACTGGAGACGGAGCGAGTACGACGGTGCCGCGCTGTCCAGCCTGCTCTCCGCCGACGGGGCACGGGCACGGCTGGTCCTCCGAGCCGTCCGGGACACGATTGCCGACCCGAGGGCCATGCGGGCCGTCGGCTTCTGCGTCTCCGTAGCACATGCCGAATTCATGGCGCAGTGCTTCCGCGGTGCCGGCCTCGACGCCGTGGCCCTGTCCTCGCGGCTTTCGCACACAAGGCGCCAGGCGGTGTTCTCCTCGCTCCGGGCCGGCGAACTGCAGGCTGTCTTCTGCGTCGACCTGCTCGACGAGCAACACGCGATCCCCGAGGTCGACACACTGCTCCTGCTGCGCCCGAAGTCGAGCACCGTGGGGTTCCTTCAGCAACTCTCGGTCGGCCTCCGCCGCACCGCCGACAAGGCGGTGCTCACTGTGCTCGACTTCATCGGGTACCACCGCAAGGAGTTTCGCCTCGACAACCAGTTCCGCGCCATGACGAGCCTGACACGCCGACAACTGCTGGATCAGATCGAACACTTCCCTCACTTGCCGACCGGCTGCAGCATCGTTCTCGACGACGGGGCCAAGATGCGTCTCGCCGACCACATCAGGGCGCAGTTGGGGGCCAGTTTCGTCGAGCGGGCCCGCGAAGTCGCCGAGTACGAGGAGCCGTTACTCGGGCGGTACCTGCGCAGGAGCGGGCGGGAAATCACCGAGCTCTACCAGGGCAGAAGCGTCTCGTGGACCGGGCTGTTGCGCCGCACCCATCTGCTGCCGGGCGATCCTCCGGACGGAGAGGAGGCACTCCTGGCGCGGGTCCGTGCCTTCCTCCACGTGGACGACCCAGAGCGGGTCCAGGCCTACACACGCATGCTGGAGGACGACGCCCCGCACTACGGCGATCTGGATGAGCGGGACCGGGCGTACGCCCGCATGCTCTTCTTCCAGCTCTGGCCGCTTGGCGGCATCACGCGTGACGGTTTCACCAGCTACGACGAGGGTTTCGCGGCCCTGCGCCGACAACACGCGTTCCGGGCAGAACTTCGCCAAGTCCTGGCGTACAACCTGGAATGCACCACGCGTGTCCCGATTCCCCTGCGCGCCGTGGGCGGCAGGCGCGACGTCCCTCTGACCGTCCACGCCTCCTACACCCGGGAAGAGATCCTCTCGGCATTGAATGAGGTGGAAATCCGCGGCCCGTTGCCGACCGATTTCCGTCAAGGCGTGAAGTGGTGCGAGTCCACGAGGACCGACGCGCTGTTCATCACGCGGGCGAAGGACTACGCGCTGAGCCCCACCCTGTTCCACTGGGAATCCCCGAGCCACACCTCCGAGACGTCCCGCACGGGGTTGCGGTACCGGAACCACGTCGAGATGGGCACGGATGTCCTGCTGTTCCTCCGGCCGGACAGGACCAGCGACATCGGTAGCCCACAGCCCTGGACGTTCCTCGGCCCGGCCGAGTATGCCAGCCACACCGGCAGCAGCCCCATGGCCGTCACCTGGAGGCTGCGGCGCGAACTCCCGGCGGCCGTCTGGTCGTACGCGCGGATCTCCTGAACCGCCAGTATGAGGACCTTGACGGCGTGCCTCGGCCGTGTCCATGACCTCGGGCCAATGCATTTTCGTTCTGGCCGACATCCTCGCGGGAGCGTCGCGGTAACCGTCTAGCGATCAACACGAGGCTAAGGGGTTCTTTCGGAATGATCTTCCTGGGGCAGGGTGGAAGTGGAAGTGATTCCGTCCTTGTGGGGGTGGTCCGTGGCACGGCGGAAGCCGTGGGAGATCAGTGACGAGCTGTGGGCGGTCGTCGAGCCGCTGCTGCCGAAGCATGAGCGGCGGTTCCGGTATCCGGGGCGCAAGCGGATCGATGACCGCAAGACGCTGCAGGGTGTGCTGTTCGTCGTCTACACCGGGATCCAGTGGGAGTACCTGCCGCAGGAGTTGGGGTTCGGTTCCGGGCCTACCTGCTGGCGGCGGCTGGCCGAGTGGCAGGAGGCCGGGGTGTGGGAGGAACTCCAGCGGGTGCTCCTGGACCGGCTGCGGGCGGCGGACCGCCTGGACTTCTCCCGCGTCACCGTTGACGCCTCGCACGTGCAGGCCAAGCGAGGTCGAAGCAGCCCAAAAGTCGGCCCGAGTCAGGTTGACCGTGCACGGCCAGGCTCGAAGCATCACTTCCTCACCGACGCGCACGGCACCCCGCGTCGTCCGTGTGCAGAGTGGTCTCCCGCATCTTTGATGGCTCACCAGGTAAGTCAGGATCCGGTCAGCATGAGTCGCCGGGCTTTTCCCGGAGGGTTGCCCGATCAGGCGCCGGTGCGGCGCAAAAGCCCTGGCGGGAAGCCGTCTCGCCCGAGCGGAGCGATGTTCCTCACAATCCTCTACCGGCGTATCCCGGTGTACAGTCGAGACCGCCCTTGACCTGCACAAAGCAGGCAGGGAGCCGTCATCCAGGAGTTCAACATGCTGCGCACCATGTTCAAGTCCAAGATCCACCGAGCCACCGTCACCCAGGCCGACCTGCACTACGTGGGATCCGTGACCATCGACGCCGACCTGCTCGACGCCGCCGATCTGCTGCCCGGCGAGCTCGTGCACATCGTGGACATCACCAACGGCGCCCGGCTGGAGACGTACGTCATCGAGGGCGAGCGCGGATCCGGCGTGATCGGGATCAACGGGGCCGCCGCCCATCTCGTCCACCCCGGCGATCTGGTGATCATCATCAGCTACGCCCAGGTGACGGACGCCGAGGCGCGGGCACTCACCCCCCGGGTCGTGCACGTGGACCGCGACAACCGGATCGTGGCCCTGGGCGCGGACCCGTCCGAGCCGGTGCCCGGCTCGGACCAGCAGCGCAGCCCGCAGACCGCCGGGGCCTGACCGCGAACAGCGGGCGCGAACAAGCGGACTCGATCAGTGGGCCCGCGGACAAGCGGACTCGATCAGTGGACGCGAACAAGTGGCCGCGAACAGTGGACGAGAACAGAAGAGGAGCGTGGCGATGAGCGACCCGGAGATCCGTGACGACCGGGCGGCAGGCCGGCTGGAGGCCGTGTCCGACGGCGAAGTCGTCGGCCACATCGAGTACTTCGTGCTCGAAAGCCCCGAGCGGGCGCTCGTGCCCGTCCACACGATCGTCGAGCCGGCCCACGAGGGCAAGGGCATCGCCGGTTCGCTCGCGCGCGAGCTCTTCGCCCTCGCTCGCCGCGAGCACATCGCGGTCGCCTCGCTCTGCCCCTACGTCACCCGGTGGATCGAACGCCACCCCGACGAGGCCTCCTCGGCCCGCCAGGACCTGCTGGCAGCGGCGAAGGACTGGCTGAGGACCCACCCCGGCCGCTTCTGAACGGCCCCATCCCGGCCGCTTCTGAACGCCCCACCCCGGCCGCTCCCGAACCTGGCGACCGCGACATCCCACCGCCCTTACCCCCACCTGGTCCCCTCCCGGTCCCGCCAGGGAGTGACTGCCGAGGCGGGGGTCGGGTAGGCGGGGGAGTAGTCCAGAGCCGGAGTCGTCCCACTGGCTGGAGGACCTGATGACGAACCCGATTCCCGACCCCGTGCCGCCGGCCCCGACGCCGGGCCCGGATCCCCAGCGCCCGGAGCCGCATCCCGACCCGGTGCCGAACCCACAGCCCCCGCCGGCCCCGGGGGGACCGGGGCCGGAGCCCGTACCGAACCCGGAACCGGGTCCGCCCTTGTCCTGACCCCGGCAAGCGAAGGGGGCGGTGGACGGCACCCGTGCCGTCCACCGCCCCGCTCACGTCCCTCGGCGGCAGCCCTTACGCGGAGATCTCCGACCGGTCCCCGCCCCACAGCGTGTGGAACGAGCCGTCGCGGTCCACCCTGCGGTACGTGTGCGCACCGAAGTAGTCCCGCTGCCCCTGCGTCAGCGCCGCCGGCAGCCGCTCCGCGCGCAGGGCGTCGTAGTAGGCGAGGGCCGCGGCGAAGCCGGGCGTCGGCACGCCCTGGCGGGTCGCGGCGACCAGCACCTCGCGCCAGTCGTCCTGGGCGTCCGCGATCTCCTGGGCGAACGTCGCGTCCGACAGCAGGCTCGGCAGGTCGGGCCGGGCGTCGTACGCGGCGCGGATCCGGTCCAGGAACGCCGCGCGGATGATGCAGCCGCCCCGCCACAGCGCGGACACCGCGCCGAGGTCGATGTCCCAGCCGTACTCACCACGGGCGGCGTCGATCTCGTGGAAGCCCTGCGTGTACGACACGATCTTCGACGCGTACAGTGCCTGCTCGACCCGGTCCGCGAACGCCCGGGCCTCCGCCTCGCTGAGCGGCTGCGCCTTCGGGCCGGCCAGCTCGCGCGAGGCGTCCCGCAGGGCCGCGTGGCCCGACAGGGAGCGCGCGAAGACCGCCTCGGCGATGCCGGACACCGGCACGCCCAGGTCCAGGGCGATCTGCACGGTCCAGCGGCCGGTGCCCTTCTGCTCGGCCTGGTCGACCACCACGTCGACGAACGGCTTGCCCGTCTCGGCGTCCACGTGCGACAGCACCTCGGCCGTGATCTCGATCAGGTACGAGTCGAGGCGGCCCCGGTTCCAGGTCCGGAAGATCTCCGCGATCTCGGCGGGGGAGTACCCGGCGACGTCCCGCAGCAGCTGGTACGCCTCGCCGATCAGCTGCATGTCCGCGTACTCGATGCCGTTGTGCACCATCTTCACGAAATGCCCGGCGCCGTCCGGACCGACGTGGGAGACGCACGGCGAGCCGTCGGCGGCCTTCGCCGAGATCTTCTCCAGCATCGGGCCGAGCGAGTCGTAGGACTCCTTCGGGCCGCCCGGCATGATGCTCGGGCCGTTCAGCGCGCCCTCCTCGCCGCCGGAGACGCCCATGCCGACGAAGTGGATGCCCTGCTCGCGCAGGTCTCGCTCCCGGCGCCGGGTGTCCGCGAAGTGTGCGTTGCCACCGTCGATGATCATGTCGCCGGGCTCCAGCAGCGGCGCGAACTCCTGGATCACCGCGTCCGTCGGCTCACCGGCCTTGACCATCACGACCAGGCGCCGTGGCCGCTCCAGCGCCGCGACGAAGTCCTTCGCGCTCTCGCACGCGACGAACTCCCCCTCGCCGCCGAACTCGTCCACCAAGGCGTGCATGCGCGCGGGCGTCCGGTTGTGCACCGCGACCGTGTAGCCGTTGCGGGCGAAGTTGCGGGCGAGGTTGCGGCCCATGACCGCGAGACCCGTGACGCCGATCTGCGCTGTACTGCTCATTCGGTTCGCTCCTAAAGACCTCGGTATCGGTGCTGCCGGTGGGCGGTGCCCTCGGGCATTTCCCGCGACCATCCTGACGTGCCGCTACTTCGCCCGCACGCGCGGGTCGCACGGCGTGGCGCAGGCTGATACGGACGAGAGCCCCGTCGCACTCAGCCGACGTACGCGTCCCCGCGCACGGCGCACCCGCGCACCGTGTGCCGTCCACGGTGCACCACCGTGGCGCACGTCGCACAACAGGGGCCTCATACCGGCCATTTGGACTCCCGGGCGGCCGATACGCGTCTTGTTCTGGCCGGTTCGCAGCGCTTACTTTTGCCCCTCCTGACGCATGTCTAGGGGGCATCCGATGGCCGTACGCGGCCGGCACCGCCGGTATCAGCCGAACAGGATCAACCGCGCTTCGCTCACCGTCACGGCGGGCGGCGCGGGCATGGCACTGCCGTTCATGGGCACCGGCGCCGCCCAGGCGGCGGACATGGACACCTGGAACAAGGTCGCCGCCTGCGAGTCCACCAACAACTGGAGCATCAACTCCGGCAACGGCTTCTACGGCGGACTGCAGTTCACCCAGTCCACGTGGGAGGCCTACGGCGGCCGGGCCTACGCGGCCCGCGCGGACCTGGCGAGCAAGGACCAGCAGATCGCCGTCGCGGAGAAGGTCCTCGACGGACAGGGTCCCGGTGCCTGGCCGGTCTGCTCGGTTCGGGCCGGACTGACCCGGGGCGGCGGCGAGCCCGACATCCGGCCGGCCGCCGAGCGCACGACGAAGAAGGACAGCACGAAGAAGACCTCGATCGAGGACGTACGGCCGCAGTCCACGCCGCAGTCCCGGGCGGGCAAGGCCGAGATGTACACCGTGGTGCACGGCGACACCCTCTCCGGCATCGCGGACGACCAGGACGTCCGGGGCGGCTGGCGGGGCCTGTACGAGGCCAACCGCTCGGCCATAGGGTCCGACCCCGATCTGATCGTGCCCGGCCAGCGCCTCGCGCTGCGCGGCGAGGGCGCCACGAAGACGCGGCCCGCGCACCGGCCGGCGCCGTCGGCGAAGCCCTCGACGAAGAAGCCGGTCCAGGACCGCGCCAAGGAACGGCCGAAGGAGCGGTCCCAGGACGCAGGAAAGGAGCGCGCCGGACGGTCGACGGCCACCCGGCAGGGCCTCGTCGCCCCCGTCCGCGCCTCCCTCGGGACGCCCTACCGCAAGGCGGGCGCTTCCTGGTCGAAGGGCTACCACACCGGCATCGACTTCCCCGTGCCCACGGGCACGTCGGTCAAGTCGGTCGCGGCGGGCAGCGTCGTCAGCGCGGGATGGGGTGGCTCGTTCGGCTACCAGGTCGTGGTCCGGCACGCCGACGGCCGCTACAGCCAGTACGCCCACCTGTCGGCGATCTCCGTGCGGGACGGGCAGTCGGTGAGCGCCGGCCAGCGCATCGGCCGCTCGGGCTCCACCGGCAACAGCTCGGGCCCGCATCTGCACTTCGAGGTGCGGACGGGGCCCGGTTTCGGTTCGGACGTCGACCCGGTGGCGTACCTCCGGGCCGGCGGCGTCAGGATCTGACACGCATGCGGTGCCGGTCGACCGTGGGCAGCGGAACGTACGGGATGCCGTAGAAGGGCACGTAGGAGAGCGGGCGTTCGTCGTCGGTGGCCGCCGCCACCGACGGCTCCGCGCTCTCGTACGAGGCGCCCGCCGCGGAAGCCACCACCGCTGCCGCCGTGGCAACGGCATCCGGCCCGGGCACGAGCACCGCGTCCGCGGCGTCCGGCACCTCCGCGGGGGTCTCCTGCTCGCCCCGCGGCCCCGTGGCCTCCGACCCCGGTACCGGCACCGCAGCAGAGGTCCCCGGCCCCGGCACGAGTACAGCCGCAGGAGTCCCCGGCCCCGGCACGAGCACCGCCGAAACCGTTCCAGCCCTCGGCCCCGCCGCGAGTACGTCCTCCACGAGCAGGCGCCCACCGGCGCGCAGGACCTCGGCTCCCGCTGCCACGGGCTCGGGCCGGCCGTCCACGCTCTCGGGCACCCCGCCCATCCGTGCGGGCACCTCCACCGAACCGGCACCGGCGGCCTCGGCCGCGAGCACCCGCCCGGCCGCCGGCCGGCCCTCCGCACCCGCGGGCTGCCCGTGCGTCAGCCGCTCCGTCGTCAGCAGGATCAGGCCGCCCGCCGCGACCACACCGCAGCTCAGCGCGAGCGCCGTGCCCGTCGTGCCGTAGCGGAAGGCTTCTCCGAACATCGTGATGCCGACCGCGGCCGCCACCACCGGGTTCACGACCGTCAGTGTCGCCAGCGGGGCCGCGAGGCCGGCGCCCCGGTAGGAGGCCTGCGACAGCAGCATGCCGGCCGTCGCGAGGACGCCGATCACGGCGAGGGACGGCACGTCAGCCGCCGACACACCGCCGGTCCAGTCGACCGCGACGGTCTTGGTGAACACCGAGGACATGCCGAACGCGATACCGGAGGCGGTCGCCAGCAGCATGCTGCGGACCGCCGGGTGCCGGTGCGCGGCCCGGGCGGCGATCATCAGAGCCACGACCACACCGGCCGTGACGACGGCGACGGCCACCCGCTCCGCCGCGCTCAGGGACTGCGCGTCCGACGCGGCGACCAGGGACAGCAGACCGGCGAGTCCGACCGTCGCCATGATCGCGCCCCGCCAGGCCGTGGCACCGGCCTTGCGCCCGACGAACAGCGCCGCCATGGGCAGGGCCACCACGATGGTCAGGGCGCCGAGCGGCTGCACCAGACTCAGCGGCCCGTAGGCCAGCGCCACCACGTGCAGCAGCCCACCGAGGCCGTTCAGTGCGACAGCGGCCCACCAGCCCGGCCGCCGCAACGGCGCGTACTGCTCGCCCGGCGAGGACTCCGCCACGCGCTCCTGCACGATCGCCCCGCCCGCGTAGGCGAACGCGGAGACGAGGGACAGCAGGACGGACAACGCGAGGGCGCTCATCGGCTGGTCCTCTGCGTCAGGCGGGGGCGCTCGGCCCGGCGCGGCGAAAGGTGGGCTTTCATGAACAACACCCTGCCGTGTCCAGGTCTTCCCGTCGTCGTCCCTGAGCACTCATTGGGTCCTACTGCCGATGGAGTACGAGGGGAGCACCGTCATCCCCAGGGTGGGCGAGTCCGGTCGGGGGCCACCGGGTCGCATCCCTTAGGGGGCTTGGTACTACTGCTCTTCGTGGACCTCGACCCCGACCTCGCCGCGCTCCGCCCGCTCGCCGGATTCTTCGTGCTGCGCACGGAAGGAGCATCGGCCGGGTCTCTTCCCACTCTCGCACAGGCCTACGCCGCAGCGTCACCGGATGTATCTGCAAATCCCCTGATTTTTCGCGTGCAGAAGGTCGCGACCGCCCTGAGGGCCCCGGAGTTGCGTGTCGCCGCGTCCATCACCCACCAGGGACTCGCGGCCCGGCTCTGGTCCATCGCCCTCGGCTGCGCCACGCTCTACGGCGCCGTCCCCGACCTCGACGCCCGGCTGCTGCGCTGGAACGCCGACAGCAGCGCCCCCGACGACCTGTGGCTGACGGACGTACGGCCCCTGCCGGGGGACGCCGCGGCGCTCGCGGACGTCGTCCTGCACGGCCACCTCGTCCCCCTGGCCGCGGCCCTGCGCGCCCACCACCGCCTCGCCCCGGGCCTGCTGCGGGGCAACGCCGCCTCCGCGCTGGCCGGCGCCGCCCGCGAACTGGACCGCTGGGCCCGGCGGCACGGCCGCCCGGACGTCGCCGCCCGGGCCCGCTCCCTGACCGCGGAACTCCTCGCCCACCCCCTGCTCACCGGCGCCGGGACCCTCGACGGCACCGCCTTCCGGCGCCGCAGCTGCTGTCTGTACTACCGGGTCCCCGGCGGGGGCGTCTGCGGCGACTGTTGCTTCACACGGCCGCCCCGCTCTTCCCCACGCGCCCCTTCTGGGTGACCATGAAAGGGAACGGCCGCTGAGAGCAGGGAGTTGCGGGTGCGAGTGGGACTGCTGACCCGGGAGTACCCGCCGGATGTCTACGGCGGTGCAGGCGTCCATGTCGAGTTCCTGGCCCGCGAGCTCAGACCGCTCGTCGACCTGGACGTGCACTGCTGGGGCGAGGGCCGGGCCGACGGCGTGCGGCGCCACCGCTCCTGGTCCGCGCTCGACGGCGCCAACGACGCGCTGCGCACCTTCTCCGTCGACCTCGCCATGGCCGCCGCCCTGGAGGGCCGCGAGCTGGTCCACTCCCACACCTGGTACGCCAACCTCGGCGGCCACCTCGCCAAGATGCTGTACGGCATCCCGCACGTCATGACCGCGCACTCCCTGGAGCCGCTGCGCCCCTGGAAGGCCGAGCAGCTCGGCGGCGGCTACGAACTGTCCAGCTGGGCCGAACGCACCGCGATCGAGGCCGCCGACGCGGTCGTCGCCGTGTCCGGAGCCATGCGCGAGGACATCCTCGGCTGCTACCCGGCGCTGGACCCCGAGCGCGTCCACGTCGTGCACAACGGCATCGACACCACCCTGTACCGGCCCGACCACGGCACGGACGCCCTGGAGCGGATCGGACTCGACCGCTCCCGTCCCTACGTGCTGTTCGTCGGGCGTATCACCCGGCAGAAGGGCGTGCCCCACCTGCTGCGCGCGGTGCGGGACATCGACCCGGCCGCGCAGGTCGTGCTGTGCGCGGGCGCCCCGGACACGCCGGAGATCGACCAGGAGTTCCGCGAGCTGTTCGGGGAGCTGAGCGGGGTCCGCGACGGCGTGTTCTGGATCCCGAAGATGCTGCCGCGCCCGGAGGTGATCCAGCTCCTGACGCACGCCGCCCTGTTCGTCTGCCCCTCGGTGTACGAGCCGCTCGGGATCGTGAACCTGGAGGCGATGGCCTGCGGCACCCCCGTGGTGGCCTCGGCGGTCGGCGGCATCCCCGAGGTCGTGGACGACGGCGCCACCGGGCTGCTGGTCCCGCCCGGCGACGATTTCGAGGCGGGGCTCGCCCGGGCCATGGACACGGTGCTGGGCGATCCGGCGGCCGCCCGGCGGATGGGCGAGGCCGGGCGGGAGCGCGCGGTCGGCGAGTTCGGCTGGGACGCGGTGGCCCGCCGCACGGCACGGCTCTACGAGGAGATCGTCAAACAGGCTTAGTGGGTACTGCTCAGGGGCAGGCATCGGGAAATCGGCGTGAGGGGAGCGGCCATGCGTGGTGGTGGTCCTTCGGTCCTGGGGATCGTGCTGGCGGGCGGCGAGGGCAAGCGGCTGATGCCCCTGACCGCCGACCGGGCCAAACCGGCGGTGACCTTCGGCGGCACGTACCGCCTGGTCGACTTCGTCCTGTCCAACCTCGTCAACGCGGGAGTCCTGCGCATCTGCGTCCTGACGCAGTACAAGTCGCACTCGCTGGACCGGCACATCACGACCACCTGGCGGATGTCCAACCTGCTGGGCAACTACGTGACGCCCGTGCCCGCCCAGCAGCGGCTCGGCCCGCGCTGGTACCTGGGCAGCGCCGACGCGATCCTGCAGTCGCTGAACCTGATCTACGACGAGCGCCCCGAGTACGTCGTCGTCTTCGGCGCCGACCACGTCTACCGCATGGACCCGCGCCAGATGCTCGACCAGCACATCGAGAGCGGCGCGGGCGTGACGGTCGCCGGGATCCGGGTGCCGCGCACCGAGTCCTCGTCCTTCGGCGTGATCACGCCGGGCTCGGACGGCCAGACGGTGGAGCGCTTCCTGGAGAAGCCGTCGGACCCGCCCGGGCTGGCGGACGACCCCAACTGCGTCTTCGCCTCCATGGGCAACTACATCTTCACCACCAAGGCCCTCATCGAGGCGCTCAAGCGGGACGCCGAGGACGAGTCCTCCGTGCACGACATGGGCGGCTCGATCCTGCCCCAGCTCACCGACCGGGGCGAGGCCGCGCTGTACGACTTCAGCGCCAACCACGTGCCCGGCGAGACCTCCCGCGACCAGGGCTACTGGCGCGACGTCGGCACGCTGGACGCCTACTACGAGGCGCACATGGACCTGATCGCCGAGCGGCCCGCCTTCAACCTGTACAACCGCAGCTGGCCCATCTACACGCACTCGTACCAGCTCTCGCCGGCGCGCTTCAACGCCGGCGGCATCGCCAGCGAGTCGATCATCAGCGCCGGCTGCCTGGTGCGCGGACAGGTCACGCGGTCCGTGCTGTCGCCGGGTGTGGTGGTCGACCCGGGTGCCGTGGTGCAGGGTTCGGTGCTGCATGACAACGTGCACATCGGCCGGGGCGCGGTGGTGCGCGGCGCCGTCCTCGACAAGAACGTCGAGGTGCCGCCGGGCGCGACCATCGGCGTCAACCCGGAGCGGGACGCGGAGCTGTACACGATGTCCAAGGCCGGCGTCATCGCCCTCGGGAAGGGGCAGTTGGTCACCTGACGCGGGGGCGGCCCCGGGACTTTGTCCTGCCTCTGGACGAAGAGCGGAATCCATGGTGGCATGCAACCTCCTGTACATGACAACGTTGGCATGGAGGTTCCGTGCGTCCCCGACGCCCCAGAAACCGCCTCGCGTTACTGCTCTGCGCGCTCCTCGCCTGCACCGGCCTGGCCGCGGCACCCGCCCTGGCGGACGACCCCGCCGAGATCCACGGCCTCAAGGGCGAGTACTACACCCAGTCCGCCCCCGGCGCCTTCGACTTCCACACCCTCAAGGCGACCACGTTCGACCAGGACCTCGACTTCGACAACCTGGAGCCGCGCCTGAACTTCACCACCGGACGCTCCGACGACGTCAGCGTCCGCTGGACCGGCAAGATCGTCCCGGAGGAGACCGGCTCCCACACCTTCTCCATCACCGGCGACAACGGCTTCCGCCTCTGGATCGACGGACGGCTCGCCATCGACCACTGGGTCGACGACTGGGACCGCGAGCAGACCTCCGAGCCCGTCGACCTGACCGCCGGCCGGGCCCACGACATCAAGGTCGAGTACTTCGAGCACTACGGCGGCTCCAACCTCCACCTGCGCTGGACCCGGCCGGGCGCCGCCAAGGAGCCCGTCCCGCAGTCGGCGTTCCGCCTCCCGGACGGCTTCGACTACGACGGAGCCCTCGCGGCCACCGTCCAGGCCACCGGCCGCACCCTGAAGCTCGACTTCGCCCAGCCCCTCGCCGCACCCCCGCCGGGCTTCACCGACCACCTCGACGCCGTGATCGGCGGCGCCGCCTGGCCCCTGGGCGCGGCCCGGCTCGACCCGTCCGACCCCACGTCCCTCCTCGTCGCGCTGGACGAACCGGTCGTCGGAAACAAGACCGGCACGGCCCGCGGCACGGCGGACCTCCGCTACGACGGCGAGGGCGGCCTCTCCGACACCGAAGGCAACGTTGTCAAGGCCTTCTGGACCAGCGGCCCCAACCACTCCACGCACCAGCTGCGCACCCGCTGGGCCGAAGAGGTGGGGCCGGACAACGCCCACCCCGAGTACCCGCGCCCGCAGCTGACCCGGGACGCCTGGCGGAACCTCAACGGCCGCTGGCAGTTCGCCGCCGCCGAGGAGGGCGAGCAGCCGCCCGTCGGGAGGACGCTGAAGGAGCGCATCCTCGTCCCGTACCCGGTGGAGTCGCAGCTCTCCGGCATCGAGCGGCACGAGGACCGCATGTGGTACCGCCGCACCTTCACGGTCCCGGCCGGCTGGGACATCGGCTCCGGCAAGCGGCTGGGGCTCAACTTCGGCGCCGTCGACTGGCGCTCCGAGGTCTACGTCAACGGCACGAAGGTCGCCACGCACGAGGGCGGCTACGACAAGTTCAGCGCCGACATCACCGACGCGCTGAAGCCCGGCCGCACCCAGGAGCTGATCGTCGGCGTGTACGACCCGACCGACGCGGCCTCCGGCGAGAACCCGCCGCTCGGCAAGCAGCGCCTGGACCCGAGCGGCATCTGGTACACCCCGTCCTCCGGCATCTGGCAGACGGTCTGGATGGAGCCGGTGGCCCGCGACCACGTGGACTCCCTCGAGCTCACTCCGGACGTGCCCGGCGAGAAGCTGACCGTGGAGGCCCGGGGCGTCCGGGACGGCGTACCGATCACGGCGACGGCGTACGACGGGCGGCGCAAGGTGGCCACGGCGAGCGGCCGCACCGGCCGGCCGCTGACCCTGACCGTCCACGACCCGCACCTGTGGTCACCCGACGACCCCTTCCTCTACCGCCTGGAGGTGAGGGCCGGCACCGACCGGGTCGGCAGCTACTTCGGGATGCGCTCGATCGCCGTCGAGAAGGTGAACGGCGTCCCGCGCACGGTCCTCAACGGCGAGCCGGTCTTCATGATGGCCACCCTCGACCAGGGCTTCTGGCCGGACGGCCTGCACACCGCACCCACCGACGAGGCCCTCGCGTACGACCTGAAGGCGCACAAGCGGCTCGGCTTCAACTCCGTCCGCAAGCACATCAAGGTCGAGCCGGACCGCTGGTTCTACTGGGCCGACCGGCTCGGGCTGCTGGTCTGGCAGGACATGCCCGCGATGACGGCCGGGGTGAACCCGAGTGCCGCCTCCCGGGCCCGCTACGAGCGCGAGATGAAGGAGATGATCGACGAGCACGTCAGCAGCCCGTCGGTCGTCATGTGGGTGACCTTCAACGAGGGCTGGGGCCAGTACGACGTGGGCCGGGTCGCCGAACAGGCCAAGGCCTGGGACCCGACCCGGCTGGTCAACAACCAGTCCGGGCTGAACCTCGGTGCCGACGGCGGCACCGGCGACCTCATGGACGAGCACGGCTACCCCAGCCCCGCCCTGCCGCCCCGGCCGGACGGCGAGCGCGCCCTGGTCAGCGGCGAGTACGGCGGCCTGGGCCTCGCGGTGCCCGGCCATGCCTGGTCGGTGCAGCAGTCCTACGTCGACGTCGACCCCGCCACCTACACCGAGGACTATCTGACGAAGCTGGACGAGGTCCGCGCGCTGGTCTGCAAGGGGAGCAACGGGGCCGTCTACACCCAGATCACGGACGTCGAGGGTGAGCTCAACGGCTTCCTCACCTACGACCGTGCGGTGCTGAAGCCCGACATGGCGAAGCTCAGGTCGGCGCACGAGGCGCTGATCCATGACGCCTCCCGGGTGACTCCCACGGGGTGCCCGGCGGCGCAACCTGTGCTGAACTGACGGCACATGCACCATAAGTCCCGCCCCTTTCGCCGGGGCGGGACTTAATCTGCTGTTAACTGTACGTAGCGTGATCGTACTTGACCGTAATCGGCTGGGGGCGGTTGACTGCTGACCCACCCGTCGTCGACGCGAGGCAAGGCCTTGACTGCTGATCTGCTCGCTCCTCTCGACCTGGCGTTCTGGAACATCGAGTCCGCCGAACACCCGATGCACCTCGGCGCGCTCGGGATCTTCTCGGCCCACTCGCCCGCCGCGGGCGCCCACGCGGCGGACCTGCTCGCGGCCCGGGCCGCCGGTGTCCCCGGACTGCGGATGCGCATCCGCGACGTGTGGCAGCCGCTGCCCTCCGCCCTGCGCCGCCCGCTCGCCTTCGGTGGTGCCGCCCGCGAGAGCGACCCGGACTTCGACCCCCTCAACCACGTGCGGCTGCACGCTCCGACCGCCGACTTCCACACGGTCGCGGGTCGCCTCATGGAACGCCCCCTGGAGCGCGACCGGCCGCCCTGGGAGGCCCACGTCCTGCCCGGCGAGGACGGCGTCTGCTTCGCCGTCCTGTTCAAGTTCCACCACGCCCTGGCCGACGGACTGCGGGCGCTGACCCTCGCCGCGGGCGTCATGGACCCGATGGACATGCCCGCTCCTCCCTCGACGTGCGCTCCACCCCCGCGCTCACCTGCGGGCCGAGCGGCACCCGCCGCACCGCCGGAGTGGTGCTCGACCTCGACGACGTGCACCGCGTCCGCAAGACCGTCGGCGGCACCGTCAACGACGTCCTCATCGCGGTCGTCGCGGGCGCCCTGCGCCGCTGGCTCGACGAGCGCGGCGACGGCAGCGAGGGCGTCGCGCCCCGCGCCCTGATCCCCGTCTCCAAGCGCCGCCCGCGCACCGCGTACCCGCAGGGCAACCGGCTCTCCGGGTACTTGATGCGGCTTCCGGTGGACGACCCGGACCCGCTGGCCCGACTGGCCTCGGTCCGGGACGCGATGGACCGCAACAAGGACGCCGGCCCCAACCGAGGCGCGGGCGCCGTCGCCCTGCTCGCCGACCACGTCCCCGCCTTCGCCCACCGGCTCGGCGGCCCTCTGGTCGGCCAGGCGGCCCGGCTCTGGTTCGACCTCCTGGTGACCAGTGTGCCCCTGCCCAGCCTGGGCCTGAAGCTCGGCGGACACCCGCTCACCGCCGTCTTCCCCTTCGCCCCGCTGGCCCCCGGCCACTCCCTGGCGGTCGCCGTCTCGACGTACCGGGGGAGCGTCCACTACGGCCTCGTCGCCGACGGCGAGGCGGTCCCCGACCTCGACCTGTTCGCCGCGGCCGTCTCCAAGGAGGTGGCGACACTGATCAAGGCCTGCCGGTCGTGATCAAGGCGACTTTGGCGGTGCGGCCCGACGCTCCGTAGAATTCGGCCTTCGAATGCGGGCGCGACCGGCGCGCCGCGACGGCAGAGCAGGGAACGACAGCGGCGATGACGGTGACAGAGGACGGCCCGCAGGCCATGGACGGGACCGGCGGGCTCTCGTACGGACCCGGCATCGACCCGGAGCGCCTGGCCGTCTGCCTCGGCGTGCTCGAGGAGCTCGACAAGCTGGAGGTCGACCACCCGGACGCCATCGCCGTGCGCCGGGCCACCGCGGGTATCTACCGCACGGTCAAGCAGCGCCGCCGCCAGGAGCGCCGGGCCGCCAAGACCGCCCACGACAAGGCGGTCACGGAGGCCACGGCGACCGGCTCCGCCCAGCGCATCGACGACGAGACCGAGGGTCTGCTGCCGTCCTCGGCCACCGAGGAGGGCCGGATCGCCGGGATACTCCAGCGCCCGCGCTCCTGCTACACCTGCAAGTCCCGGTACGTGGAAGTCGACTACTTCTACCACCAGCTCTGTCCGGACTGCGCCCGCGTGAACCGCGAGAAGCGCGACGTCCGCGCCGACCTCACCGGCAAACGCGCCCTGCTCACCGGCGGCCGGGCCAAGATCGGCATGTACATCGCGCTCCGGCTGCTCCGTGACGGCGCGCACACCACGATCACCACCCGCTTCCCCAAGGACGCCATCCGCCGCTTCAAGGCCATGGACGACTCCGCGGACTGGATGCACCGCCTGGAGGTCGTCGGCATCGACCTGCGCGACCCCGCCCAGGCCGTGGCCCTCGCCGACCAGGTGGCCGAGGCGGGACCGCTCGACATCCTCGTCAACAACGCGACCCAGACCGTGCGGCGCCTGCCCTCCGCCTACGCCGCACTGGTCGAGGGCGAGAGCGCTCCGCTGCCCGCCGGTGAGCTGCCCGCCCACCACGTCATCGGCGCCTTCAACTCCGGCGCGGTCGACGGCATCGCGGCCCTGCCCCTGGGCACCAGCGGCCTCGACGCCCAGAAGGTCGCCGACCTCGCCCTGGTCGCGGGCAACGCCAGCGTCGAACGGCACCTGGACGGCACGGCGATCGACGCGGGCGGCCTCGTGCCCGACGTGGTCGACTCCAACACCTGGGTGCAGACGATCGAGCAGATCTCGCCGGTGGAACTGCTGGAGACCCAGCTGTGCAACTACACGGCGCCGTTCATCCTGATCAGCAAGCTGCGGCCGGCCATGGCCGAGGCCGCGAAAAAGGCGGAGAGCGGCCGCGCGTACGTCGTGAACGTGTCCGCGATGGAGGGCGTCTTCGGGCGCGGGTACAAGGGCGCGGGACACCCGAACACCAACGCCGCCAAGGCCGCGATGAACATGGTGACGCGGACCAGCGCGCAGGAGATGTTCCAGAGCGACGGCATCCTGATGACCTCGGTGGACACGGGCTGGATCACGGACGAGCGGCCGCACTACGACAAGCTGCGGCTCGCCGAGGCCGGGTTCCACGCGCCGCTCGACCTGGTCGACGGTGCGGCCCGGGTCTACGACCCGATCGTGCGGGGCGAGGCGGGCGAGGACCTGTACGGGGTCTTTCTGAAGGACTACGCGCCGGGCAAGTGGTAGGCGGGGCGCGGGGCCGGCTCCCCGCGCCCTGAGCCGGTCATGCCCCGGAACGGGTGGTGGTGGCCCGTCAGTCCACCGCTCCGAGGCGGGAGTTGCGGGCCGCCAGCAGTTCCAGGACCGTGCGCCAGTCCTCCAGGACCCCGGCGTCGAAACCCGCCGTGTGGCCCTCCTCGGTCGCCTGGCGGAGGGTGAGGAGATCGTCGTCGGCCGGGGCGTCCCCGCGGGGGCAGCGGCGTACCAGGCGGGAGACCCGCTCGCCGAGCAGGGTGCGCACCGCGTCGGCCGCCCGGTCCGCGCCCCCGGCGGGATCACCGGGCCACAGCAGCCCGCCGACGGGCTGCACCAGGCCCGCGACTTGGAGCTCCTTGTCCGCCGGACGGCCGCGGCGCAGCAGCGCCGCGGTCCGCAGCGCGTGGTCGTGCAGGTCGACCGGTGGGCGGGCGCGGGCCGGGGCGTCCCGGGTGCCCCGGCAGGCGTACAGCAGATCCATCAGCTCCTCGACGCTGCGCAGCTCCATGCGTCAGTCCTCCCGCGAGACAGCCGTTGCCTACGGCAGCAGAGCATGGCGAGCTTGCGACACGGCCAACGCCGCTTGAACTGCGCAACCGTCCGGAAAGCGCTGCCCCCGATGTACGCCGTTCGAGTGATTTGCAAAACGCCCTTATGCCTACAAAACCGTACGTAAACCCGAGTTGAACGGCAGATGACGCGTGATTGTTACCGGCTGTTTTCAGCCCCATCGAGCGGGGCTCCGCTCATCTGGTTAGTCTGATGCGGACGGACAGCAGTACGGGGTCCTACCCACACCCACGGTCCGTCATGGGACCAGCCGGTTCACCACGGCCTGCTCTCCCGTGAGTCGACCGGCGCCACCGCGTCCGAACTGCATTTGACATAGAGGCCCGAGCGGGCGTCAGGCGCAGCAGGACCGGCGCGTACGTCCCGAGGGTGACCGACACATAAGGAGTGCGCGGTGACACCGGAGAAGACGAATCGCGATCAACGCCCCAAGGAACGCGGCGAGCGCGCCGGCCGACGGGCCGACGAGCTCGGCAGCCTCGACGTGTGGGCCCGTTCGGCCCCGATCCGCCTCGCGGGCTACGAGGACGACCTCGCAGAGCCCCACATCCTGCCCAGCGTCGACTGACCCCGGGCGGACCCCTCCGCGACCTCCGAGCGCATGGCCGTGCCAGACTCGCGACCATGCTGATCAGGGAAGCAACGGCTGACGACTGGCCTCGCATCTGGCCGTTCTGGCACCGCATCGTCGCCGCGGGCGAGACCTACGCATGGGACCCGGGAACCTCCGAGGAGGAGGCCCGGGTCCTGTGGATGAACCCGGCGAAACGTGTCTACGTCGTCGAGGACGACAGCGGCGCCGTCGTCGCCTCCGCCTACCTCACCCCCAACTACGGGGGTCCCGCCGCCCGCATCGCCAACGCCGGCTTCATGGTCGACCCCGGCCAGGGCGGCCGCGGCTACGGACGCGCCCTCGCCGAACACCTCCTGACCGAGGCCCGCATCGCCGGCTACCGCGCCATGGTCTTCAACGCCGTCGTCGAGACCAACCCCGCCGTGACGCTGTGGACCTCCCTCGGCTTCACGGTCCTCGGCACCGTCCCCGACGCGTTCGACCACCCCCGGCACGGCCGGGTGGGGCTGCACATCATGTACCGCCCCCTATAGGGCGACGAGTCGGTCGCGGCCCTCAGGGCCGGGCGTACGGGCGGGTCATGATCTCCATGTTGTGACCGTCCGGGTCGTCGAAGTAGGCGCCGCGCCCCCCGAAGAGGTCGTTGACCCGGCCGGGCCTGGTGTGGTTCGGGTCGGCGTAGTAGGTGACACCGAGCGCCTCCAGGCGGTCGATCATGCCGTCGAATTGCTCGTCGGGCACGAGGAACGCGTAGTGCTGCGACTGGATCGGCTCGTCGGTCATCTCGTAGTAGTCGAGGGTCACGCCGTTGCCCAGGTCGACGGGCAGGAACGGGCCGAAGGGGGCGCCGACCTCCAGCCCCAGGACGGCCGCCAGGAACTCCGCCGACAGCCGGCGGTCGGAGGCGTAGACGGCGGTGTGGTTCAGATGGGCGACGGTGGTCGGAAGGTCGGTGGCGTGCCGGGTGTAGGACATGCGTGGGTTCGTCTCCGGGTCTCGGGATCCGTGGTGAAGCGCCGCTGAGGGGCGCGGGGATGAGGACGCGAAGAACGGAGGCGGGGCGCGTGCCCTCTCCGGCTCTCGGGCGGGCCCGGGCGGGGTCACCCCCGCCGCGCTCACTCCGAGGCCGGGCGCCTCACTCGTGCATGGCCTACGGCCGACCCGGCAGTCACCCGGCCGACCCTAGTCCATCGGCGCCGTCCGCTGCCACGGGTTTCGCTCCTCCAACTGCCCGGCCAGATCGAGGAGTCGGGCCTCCGTGCCGGGCCGGCCCACCAGCTGCACGGCGCACAGCGCGCCGGAGGGGAGGGTCCCGCACGGGACGGACATGGCGGGCCAGCCGGTGAGGTTCCACGCGGGCGTGAAAGGCGAGTAGTTCGTGTTCGCCAGCACATTGCTCAGCCAGCCCCGCTCGTGCCAGGGACCGGCCTTCGGGGAGCGGCGGGCGAGCGCGGGTGTGAGCAGCACGTCGTGCTCGGTGAAGAACGGCTCCAGCCGCCGGCGCAGCTGCTCCCGGCTCGCCCCGGAACTCACCGTGCCCAGGAAGGGCCGGCCGAGCCGGGCGTGCACGCGGGTGCGCCGGGTCAGCAACCGGGGGTCCAGGGGCCGGGCGTCCGCGGCGGTGCCCGCCGTCCAGTGGGCCAGGGAGGTCGTGGCGAGGGACAGCGGGTAGGGCGGGTCGGCGCGCCGGACCTGATGTCCCGCCCGCATCAGCAGCCCGGCCGCGTCCCGGGCGGCCGCCGCGTACGGGCGGCTGATGGTGACGCCCGCCAGGGGGCTGCGCAGCGACACGGCGACCCTGAGCACGCCGGGCGCGGACACGGGGCCGGGCTCGGTGCCGGCGAGGACCGAGAACATCAGGCGGGTGTCCTCGACGGTCGTGGCGAGCGGCCCGTTCTCCGACATGCCGAACCAGGTGCTGTCCCCGTCGCCGGTCGGCACCACCCCCTGCCCCGGCTTGATGGTGACCAGGCCGCAGTTGGCGGCCGGTATGCGCAGGGACCCCATGCCGTCGTTGCCGAGGGCGATCGGCACCATCCCGGCGGCGACGGCGGCCGCGCTGCCGCCCGACGAACCGCCCGCCGAACGCGTGGGGTCCCAGGGGTTGCGCGCGATGCCCAGCACGCCGTCCGTCGTGCCGAAGACGCACAGCTCGGGGACGTTCGTCAGCCCCACGACCACCGCGCCCGCGGCCCGCAGCCGGGCCACCGTCACATGGTCCCGCGGGGCCGGGGTGTCCGGCGTGGCGGCCGAGCCGATCCGCCGCGACTCGCCGCGCACGGCGAGGTTGTCCTTGACGGCCACGGGCACCCCGGCCAGGGGCAGTTCGGCGAAGTCGCCGCGCGCCGCCACCTCGTCGGCCTCGGCCAGGGCCGCCTCGGCACGCACCGTGCGGAAGGCCCCGACCCGGCCGTCGAGCCGCTCGATCCGGGCGAGGTGCTCGGCGACCACCTCGCGGGGCGTGACCCGCTTGTCGCGTACGGCGGCGGATATCTCGGCGGCGGTGCGGCCGACCCAGGTGGTCACAGCGGCTCCTCGGAGGGGAGAGGGCGGACTTACTGACGAGTACGTAGAGAGAACTGTGCACCGGCCCGGTACCGCCCGTCGAGGTCGCCGACCGCTTTCCCGCGTGTCCGCGGTGGGGGTCAGCGCAGGTGGCGTGCGAGGAAGGCCTCGGTGACGTCCATCGAGGCCGCCCATTTCGGCCCGAACGTGTGCCCCTCGCCGGCGACGGTGCGCAGCTCGACGTCCTTGCCGGCCTTCCGGAACACCGAGGCGGCCTCGCGTGACCAGGCGAGCGGGCAGGTGTCGTCTGCGGTGCCGTGCTGGATCAGCAGGGGGTCCGACGCGCGGCCGGCGTGGGTGAGCGGGGAGACGCCGCGCCAGAACGCCGGGTTCTCCTCGGGCGTTCCGTGCTGCTCCTCGATCTCGGCGACGAGAGGGTCGCCGTCGGGCCGCTGGAAGTGGTCGATGTTCTCCTCCGGGCGTGCGCTGACCGGCGCGTACGCGACCGCCGCGTCGAACAGGCCGGGCGCCACGACCAGCGTGTTGTAGACCACCCCGCCGCCCATCGACCGCCCGAACAGCCCGATGCGGTCGCCGTCGATCTCGGGGCGCCCGGAGTCGCGCAGGGCCAGGGCGGCGCCGATGACGTCCTCGGTGTAACCGAGGCGCAGGTTCACGTCGTTGTCCGGGTCCTTGTCGGAGCGGGCGTGGTTGCGGTAGTCGGTGTGCAGGACGACATAGCCGCTGCGGGCCAGACGGTCCTGCTCACGGGGCATGCCCTGGCCGCTGAAGTAGACGTCCGGGTCGATGTAGCCGTGCGCCAGCACCAGCGCCGGGAAGGGCCCCTCGCCTTCCGGGATGTTCATGATCCCCGAGATCGTCAGGCCGTTCGCCTCGTAGGTGACGGCGTAACGGGTGTAGGCGGAGGTGCGGTCGAGCACCTCGCCGAGGCGCAGGCCGGAGCCGGTGTGCTCGCGCTGCATCAGGGCCTGGAGGGAGACGGGGTCGGCCGGGGTGGGGGAGGGCGCGGTGCGGGGGCTCTCACCTGCGGCCCTCTCGCCGGTGGCCCGGGCCGGCGTCGTAGCCGTCGTGGGCGCGGCACCCTCCGCACCGCCGGTGCAGCCCGTCGCGACGGCCAGCAGCAGTCCGGCGGCCGCGCAGGCGATGCCCCGAAGCCGCATACGGTCCAGTGTGACCCCGCCGGGGGACGGGACGGAAGCCGGCCGGGGCGTGTCCGTACAGCCCCGCCTGCCGCAGGGTGATCTGGGGCGTTGTCCGCACCCACCGGACCGGCACCGGCTCGGTCCGCGTCGAGCTGGCCGTCGCCACCACCGACTCGGACTCGCCCGGCGCGACACCGCCGTACGAGTAGTTCCCCCTGACGTCGGCCGGTACCTCGCAGACCTCGACCGTGCTGCTCGGTGGCCTGACGGACGGGCACCACCGTCCACGCGATCGGCGTGCGGCTCACGCCGACGGACGGCGGCGACCCGGTGCGGTGGCGGCTCGACGTGCACGCCGAACGGTACGCGTCCGAGACGCAGTTCGGGCCTTTCACCGGCCGACCCACATCAACACATCCTGGGAGGCCGCCAAGTTCGAGGCGTGCAACCACCCCTTCGTGCACCTGGAGGAACCCGGCTTCGGCGTCGCGATCGTCAACGACTCGACGTACGGCCAGGACCCGGAGACCGACCAGGGCGTCCACCGGTTCCGGCACGCGCTGGTGCCCGGCGCGGGCATCGCGGACGCGGTGCGCGAGGGCCGGCGGATCAATCTGCCGGAACGCCGCCTCACCGGTGCCGCCGAGGTGGCGCCGCTGGTGACGTCGGAGCAGGACGCGGTGGTCGTCACGGCGGTCAAGTTGGCCGACGACGGCAGCGGTGACGTGGTCGTCCGGTTCCACGAGGCGTTCGGCGGCCGGGCACGCGCCACGCTCACCGCCGGGTTCGAGGTCATGCGGGCGGTGGGAGACGCAGGTCACATCCGTCCATGTCACATGCTGAGCAGCCGCTGCCTCATAGGGGTGTACGCACCGACAACGGCAGAGGAGCTCACCATGAGCGCACGACTGGACATCTTCGGCAGCCCGAGCGCGAGCAGGCTCGTCAAGCAGTTCACCTCCGTGGGGCGGCTGGTGGCGGAGTCACCGCTGCCGGCCGCCACCCGGGAACTGGTCTCGCTGCGGGTGAGCCAGATCAACGGGTGCGCGGTCTGCATCGACATGCACACCAAGGAGGCCACCGCCGCGGGCGAGAGCGCCGTACGGCTCCACCTGGTCGCGGCATGGCGGGAGGCGACGGTCTTCACCGACGCCGAGCGTGCCGCGCTGGAGCTGGCCGAGCAGGGGACCCGGATCGCGGACGGCGCCGGCGGGGTGCCGGACGAGGTGTGGGAACGGGCCGCCAAGCACTACGACGAGGAACAGCTCATGGCGCTGGTGACCCTGATCGCCTTCATGAACACCGCGAACCGGCTGAACGTCATGCTGGAGCAGCCGGCGGGTGACTATCAGGCCGGTCAGTTCAAGTAGCCGCGGCACCCCGGGCCCCAGGACGTTCCTGGGGCCCGAGCTGCGCGCGCAGCCACTGCTCCACCTCGCCCACGTGGGCGGCCGCCGCCGCGCGGGCCGCCTCCGGGTCACGGGCCGCCAGGGCCCGGTGGATCGCCGCGTGCTCGCGGCGGGTGCGGGCGAAGGCGCCCTCCTCCTGGTAGCCGCGCCAGACGCGGGCGCGGAACGTCCGTGACGACAGGCCCTCCAGGATCGCGGCCATCGTGTCGTTGCCCGCGGCCGCCGCGATCTCCCGGTGGAAGGCCAGGTCGTGGGCGAGGATCTCCTCCGGATCGTCCGTGGCGTTCATCGCCGCCAGGTGCTTCTCCACCTCGGCCAGTTGACCGGGGGTGATCCGGGCGGCGGCCAGCGCCGTCGCCGTCGACTCCAGGATCCGGCGGATCTCCAGCAGTTCCACCAGTTGCGGGCCGCGCGACAGATCCGCGACGACACCGAAGGTCTCCAGCAGGTCGCCGGCCTCCAGTTGCGTGACGTAGATGCCCGAACCGTGCCGGGCCTCCAGGACGCCGAGCACCGTGAGCGCGCGGATCGCCTCCCGCATCGAGCTGCGGGAGATGCCGAGCTGGACCGCCAGATCACGTTCGGTGGGCAGCCGCTGCCCCGGCTCCAGCCGGCCCTCGCCGATCATCGCCTTGATCCGCTCGATGGCGCGCTGCGTCACGGTGCCCTTCTGCGGGGCTGTCTCGTCGTCCACGCCACTCCTCCGATCACAGCGCTCCGGCGCAGTCTAACCAGCCAGGTGGTCGGACCACTATGAGCTGGAACCGACGAAATCCGGCGTCGAAGGGTGTTCCGGCGGGGGAGTGGTCTGATAAGTATGCGGGCATCTGCTGGAACCGGTCGATGGGAGTCCCCTGAGATGCCCGGAAGCACAGTGCGCAAGCGGAGTACGTCCCGGATGCCGGGCGCGGTGGCCCTGGCCGCCGGAGCGTCCCTGGTGCTCGCCGCGTGCGGCAGCACCGAGGACACCGGAACCTCCGGGGCCACAGGCGGTGACGGCACCGGCAAGGTCGGGGTGGTGCTGCCCCTGCTGACCTCGCCGTTCTGGCAGTCGTACAACGACTACGTGCCCAAGATGGCGAAGTCCGAGGGCGTGGACGCGATGAAGACCGTCAACTCCAACAGCGACCCCTCGCAGCAGATCACCGACATCAACAACCAGCTGAACCAGGGCGTCGAAGGCCTCGTTGTCGCCCCGCTCGACAGCGCAGCCATCGAGGCCGGACTCGACCAGGCCGAACGCAAGGGCGTGCCGGTCGTCGCCGTCGACGTGGCGCCCGACAAGGGCAAGGTCGCCATGGTCGTCCGGGCGAACAACGTCGCGTACGGCGAGAAGGCGTGCCAGTACCTCGGCGAGCACATCACCTCCGGCAAGGTCGTCCAGATCATGGGCGACCTCGCCTCGGTCAACGGCCGGGACCGCTCCGAGGCGTTCCGCGCCTGTGTGAAGAAGAACTTCCCGAAGCTGAAGGTCCTGGAGATTCCCGCCAAGTGGGAGTCCGACACGGCGGCCTCCAAGCTCGACACCCTCCTCAACGCCAACCCCGACCTCAAGGGCATCTACATGCAGGCGGGCGGCGTCTACCTCGCCCCCACCCTCCAGACCCTCAAGTCCAAGGGCATGCTGAAGAAGGCCGGGCAGCAGGGCCACATCGCCATCGTCTCCAACGACGGCATCCCGCAGGAGTTCGACGCGATCCGCAAGGGCGAGATCGACGCGACCGTCTCCCAGCCCGCCGACGCCTACGCCAAGTACGGCATGTACTACATCAAGGCGGCGATGCAGGGGAAGCGGTTCAAACCGGGCCCCACCGACCACGACTCCACCATCGTCGAGCTGCCCAGCGGCATCCTGGAGGACCAGCTGCCCGCGCCGCTGGTCACCAAGGACAACGTCGACGACCCCGAGCTGTGGGGCAACACGGTCGAATGAGCAGCCCACTTGTCGAGGCACGGGGCGTCGTCAAGCGCTACGGCCCCACCACCGCCCTCGCCGACGGCCGGCTCACCGTGCTGCCCGGCGAGTCCCACGCCCTGGTCGGCCGCAACGGCGCGGGCAAGTCCACCCTCGTCCGCATCCTCACCGGCCTCCAGGCCCCCGACGAGGGCACCGTCCGCTTCGACGGCGAACCCGCGCCCCCGCTCACCGACCGGGACGCCTGGCGCCGCAAGGTCGCCTGCGTCTACCAGCATCCGATGGTCGTGCCCGAACTGACCGTCGCCGAGAACCTGTTCATCAACCGGCAGCCCCTGAGGAGGGGCTTCATCAGCTGGCGCCGCCTGAAGTCCGAGGCGGCCGCGCTCCTCGACACCTGGGACGTGCGCGTCGACCCCGGGGCCCGCACGGCCGACCTCAAGGTCGAGGACCGGCAGATGGTGGAGATCGCCCGGGCGCTGAGCTTCGGCGCCCGGTTCATCGTCCTCGACGAACCCACCGCCCAGCTCGACAACCGGGAGATCGAGCGCCTCTTCACCCGCATGCGGGGCCTGCAGGACTCGGGCGTCACCTTCCTGTTCATCTCGCACCACCTCCAGGAGGTGTACGAGGTCTGCCAGACCGTCACGGTCCTGCGCGACGCCCGCTGGATCACCACCGCGCCGGTCGCCGACCTCCCGCGTCATGCGCTGGTGGAGGCCATGGCGGGGGAGACGATCGCCGAGGCGGCCGAGCGCCGGCGGGCCGTCGAGGCCGCGGGCCCCGTCCTCCTCGACGTCCGCGGCCTCGGCTCGTCGGCGTACGAGGACGTCGACCTCACCGTCCGCCGCGGGGAGGTCGTCGGACTCGCCGGGTCCAGCGCCAGCGGCAAGATCGAGCTGGCCGAGACGTTCACGGGACTGCACACGCCCACGGGTGGAACGGTCCTGCTGGACGGAGCGCCGCTGCCGTTCGGCGACGTCCGCAGGGCGCTCCGAGCCGGGGTCGGCTTCGTGCCCCGCGACCGGCACGACGAGGGCCTCGTCTTCGGCATGTCCATCGGCGACAACGCCACCCTCAGCGTCCTGGACCGGCTCGGCCGCTTCGGCTTCGTCGGCACCGACCGCAGGCACGGCGTCGCCGCCGCCCTGATCGAACGACTCGACATCCACGCCGAGGGACCCGACCAGCCCGTCTCGGACCTGTCGGGCGGCAACGCGCAGAAGGTCGTCATGGCCCGGGCCCTCGCCTCCGACCCCCGACTCCTGGTCCTCGTCAACCCGACCGCGGGAGTCGATGTGAAGTCCAAGGAGTCCCTCCTCGCCCGCGTCGACAGCGCCCGCGAGGACGGCACCGCCGTGCTCGTCGTCTCCGACGAACTCGACGACCTCAGGCGCTGCGACCGGGTCCTCGTCCTCTTCCACGGCCGTGTCGTCGCCGAACACCGGGCGGGCTGGCGCGACCACGAGCTCATCGCCTCCATCGAAGGAGTGGACCATGGCTGACACCAAGGCCCCGCCGGTGAAGCCGGTGCTCGTGACCGGCACCGCCTCGGCGCGGACCGTGCTGCTGCGCCGGGCCCGCGAACTGGCCCTCGTACCGGCGCTGTTGCTGCTCATGGTGCTCGGGACGATCGTCAACGACTCGTTCCTCACCGAGCGGAACCTGATCTCGATCCTCGGCGCCTCCGCCGCCCTCGCGATGGTCGTGCTCGCCGAGTCGCTCGTCCTCATCACCGGCAAGTTCGACCTGTCCCTGGAGTCGGTGGTCGGCATCGCGCCCGCCGTAGGAGCACTGCTCGTGCTTCCCGCCGCCCAGTCCGGCTGGGGCACCGAGCTCCCCGCCGCCCTGGCCCTGCTCGCGGCCCTGGTCGCGGGCGCGGCCGTCGGCGCCTTCAACGGCGTCCTGGTCGTGAAGTTCAAGCTCAACGCGTTCATCGTGACGCTGGCCATGCTGATCGTGCTGCGCGGCCTGCTGGTCGGCGCGACCAAGGGCAAGACGCTGTTCGGCATGCCCGACAGCTTCTACGCGCTGGCCACCACCACCTTCCTCACCGTCCCGCTGTCGGTGTGGCTCGCCGCGGCCGCCTTCGCGGTCGCCGGGCTCGTCCTGAAGTACCACCGGGTCGGACGCGCCCTGTACGCCATCGGCGGCAACGCGGACGCGGCCCGGGCGGCCGGCATCCGCGTGGAGCGCGTCATGCTCGGCGTGTTCGTCGTCGCCGGCGTCCTCGCCGCGGTCGGCGGCATCATGCAGACCGGCTACGTCGGTGCGATCAGCGCCAACCAGGGCCAGAACATGATCTTCACGGTGTTCGCGGCCGCGGTCATCGGCGGCATCGCCCTCGACGGCGGCAGGGGAACCATGTTCGGCGCCCTGACCGGCGTACTCCTTCTGGGTGTCGTGCAGAACCTGCTCACCCTCGCGCAGGTCCCGTCGTTCTGGATCCAGGCCATCTACGGCGGGATCATCCTGGTCGCCCTCATGATCGCCCGGGTCACCACCGGCCGCGCCCAGGACTGACCTCCCCGCGTTCCTGCACCCGAACCGAAAGGCACTCCGTGTCCCCGACGCCCGCCCGCATCACCGCGGTCGACACCCACGACATCCGCTTCCCCACCTCGCGCGAGCTCGACGGCTCCGACGCGATGAACCCGGACCCCGACTACTCGGCGGCCTACGTCGTCCTGCGCACGGACGCCGCCGACGGGCACGAGGGGCACGGATTCGCCTTCACCATCGGGCGGGGCAACGAGGTGCAGGTCGCCGCGATCGAGGCACTGAGCGGGCACCTCATCGGCCGGGACCTGGACGCGCTGTGCGCCGACCCCTCCACCCTGAACCGCGACCTGATCGGCGACAGCCAGCTGCGCTGGCTCGGACCCGAGAAGGGCGTGATGCACATGGCGATCGGCGCCGTCGTCAACGCCGTGTGGGACCTGGCCGCCAAGCGCGCCGGCCTGCCGCTGTGGCGGCTGCTCGCCGAGGCCGAACCCGAATGGATCGTGCGCCAGGTCGACTTCCGCTACCTCACCGACGCCCTCACCCCCGAGGAGGCCGTGACCCTCCTGCGCCGGGGCCGGCCGGGCGCCGCGCAGCGCACGGCCCGCCTGCTGGAGTCCGGCTACCCCGCCTACACCACGTCGCCCGGCTGGCTCGGCTACGACGACGAGAAACTCACCCGGCTCGCGGCCGAGGCCGTCGCCGACGGCTTCCGGCAGATCAAGCTCAAGGTCGGCGCCGACCTCGACGACGACATCCGCCGCTGCCGCGTGGCCCGTTCGGTCATCGGCCCCGACGTGCGCATGGCCGTCGACGCCAATCAGCGCTGGGACGTCGACGAGGCGATCCGCTGGACCAAGGCGCTCGCCGAGTTCGATCCGTACTGGATCGAGGAACCCACCAGCCCCGACGACATCCTCGGGCACGCGGCGATCCGCCGGGCCGTCGCCCCCGTGAAGGTCGCCACCGGCGAACACGTGCAGAACCGGATCGTCTTCAAGCAGCTCCTTCAGGCCGGAGCGCTCGACGTCGTCCAGATCGACGCGGCCCGCGTCGGCGGCGTCCCCGAGAACCTCGCGATTCTGCTGCTCGCGGCCAAGTACGGCGTGCCGGTCTGCCCGCACGCGGGCGGCGTCGGCCTGTGCGAACTCGTCCAGCACCTGTCGATGTTCGACTACGTGGCACTCTCCGGCACCACCGAGGACCGCGTCATCGAGTACGTCGACCATCTGCACGACCACTTCCTCGACCCGGTGGTGATCCGCGAGGGTCGGTACACGGCACCCACCGCGCCGGGCTTCTCGGCGGCCATGCGGCCCGAGTCACTGGCGCGGTACACCTACCCGGGCGGCGCGTTCTGGGCCGCCGACCTCGACGACACGAAGAGGGAGCAGGCTGAATGAGCGACTTCGAGGGCCTGACAGCCCTGGTGACGGGCGGCGCCTCCGGCATCGGCCGGGCCACCGCCGAGCTCCTCGCCGCGCGGGGCGCCCAGGTCGCCGTCCTCGACCTGGACCCGTCACCGGTCGACGAGCCGCTGCTCGCCCACCGCGCGGACGTCACCGACGACGCGTCCGTGCGCCAGGCCGTCGCCGCCGTCGTCGCCGACCTCGGAGGACTCGACGTGCTGGTCAACAACGCGGGCATCGGCGCCCAGGGCACCGTCGAGGACAACCCCGACGACGAGTGGCACCGCGTCTACGACGTCAACGTGCTCGGCATGGTCCGCACCGCCCGCGCCTGCCTGCCCCACCTGAGGGCCTCGACGCACGCCGCGATCGTCAACACCTGCTCCATCGCCGCCACCGCCGGCCTGCCGCAGCGCGCCCTGTACAGCGCCACCAAGGGCGCGGTGTACTCCCTGACCCTCGCCATGGCCGCCGACCACGTCCGGGAGGGCATCCGCGTCAACTGCGTCAACCCGGGCACGGTCGACACCCCGTGGGTCGGCCGCCTCCTCGACGCCGCACCCGACCCGGCCGCCGAACGATCCGCCCTGGAGGCCCGCCAGCCCACCGGCCGCCTGGTCTCCCCGGCCGAGGTCGCGGGCGCCATCGCCTACCTGGCGAGCCCCCTGTCCGGCGCCACCACCGGCACCGCGCTCGCCGTCGACGGCGGCATGCAGGGCCTGCGACCGCGCCCGGTGACCCGGTGAACCGGCTCGGCCGCAGCCGCGTCGAGGTCAGCGCCCTGTCCTTCGGCGCCGCCGCCATCGGCAACCTGTACACCGAGGTCGGCGAGGCCGAGGCGCACGACGCCGTCGAGGCCGCCTGGCAGCGGGGCATCCGCTACTTCGACACCGCACCGCACTACGGCCTCGGACTCTCCGAACGCCGCCTCGGCGCCGCCCTGCGCGACCACCCCCACGACCGGTACACCGTCTCCACCAAGGTCGGCCGCCGCCTGGAACCCTGGGACGGTGGCGGCAGCGACCTGGCAGGCGGTTTCGCCGTGCCCGCGACCCACCGCCGGGTGTGGGACTTCAGCGCCGACGGCATCCGCCGCACCCTGGACTCCAGCCTGGAACGCCTCGGCCTCGACCGCGTCGACGTCGTCTACCTCCACGACCCCGACGAGCACGCCGAACAGGCCTTCCGCGAGGGATATCCGGCGCTGGAGAGGCTCCGCTCCGAGGGCGTGGTCGGCGCGATCGGCGCCGGCATGAACCAGGCGGGGATGCTCACCCGCTTCGTCCGCGACACCGACGTCGACGTGGTCCTCTGCGCCGGCCGCTACACCCTGCTCGACCAGAGCGCCCTCACCGACCTGCTGCCCGCGGCCCAGGAGCGCGGCACGTCCGTCGTCATCGGCGGCGCCTTCAACTCCGGCCTGCTGGCCAACCCCGGACCAGGCGCCACGTACAACTACACCGCCGCCCCCTCCGAGCTGGTCGAGCGAGCCCTGCGCCTGAAATCCGTCGCCGACCGGCACGGCACCACGCTGCGCGCCGCCGCCCTGGCCTTCTGCGCCGCCCACCCGGCCGTCGCCAGCGTCCTCGTCGGTGCCCGCTCGGCCCACGAAGTGCGCGACTGCGCCCACCAGTTCGCCGCCCGGGTGCCCGCCGGGTTCTGGCAGGACCTGCGGGCGACGGGCCTGCTGCCCGCCGACGCCCCCGTCCCCGCCGAGGAGCCGACGAAGGAGCCGTCGTGAGAGTCGCCCTGCACACCAAGGTCCGTGCCGACCGCGTCGCGGAGTACGAGGCCGCCCACCGCGAGGTCCCCGAGGAACTCACCGACGCCATCCGCGCCGCGGGCGCCAGCTCCTGGACGATCTGGCGCAGCCGCACGGATCTCTTCCACGTCCTGGAGTGCGAGGACTACGCCCGGCTCCTCGCCGAACTGGAGAAGCTGCCGGTCAACGTCGCCTGGCAGGCCCGCATGGCCGAACTGCTGGACGTCGTGCACGACTACTCGGGCGAGGGTGCCGACGCCGGTCTGCCCGTCGTCTGGGAGCTGCCGGCGTGACGGTGGTCGACGCCCACCACCATGTGTGGGACCTGTCCGTACGGGACCAGGACTGGATCACCGGCCCCGAACTCGCCCCGCTCCGGCGCGACTTCACCATGAAGGACCTCGCATCCGAGGCGAGGGCCGCCGGAGTGGCCCGCACGGTCCTCGTCCAGACCGTCACCGTGCCCGAGGAGACCCCGGAGTTCCTGGCCCTGGCCGCCGAGCACGACCTGATCGCGGGAGTCGTCGGCTGGACCGACCTCACCCGCCCCGACGTCGACGACGAGCTCGGCCGCCTGCGCGCCCTCCCCGGTGGCCGGTACCTCAAGGGAATCCGCCACCAGGTCCAGGGCGAACCCGACCCCGAGTGGCTGCTGCGCCCGGACGTGCACCGCGGACTGGCGGCCGTCGCCGACGCCGGGCTGGTCTACGACCTGGTGGTGCTCCCGCACCAACTGCCCGCCTGCGTCCGGGCCGCCGCCGCCCTGCCCGGCCTCACCTTCGTCCTCGACCACCTGGGCAAGCCGCCCATCGCCGCCGGCGCCCTCGAACCCTGGGCGAGCAGCCTGCGCGCCCTGGCCGCGCTGCCCAACACGGTCGCCAAACTGTCCGGCCTGGTCACCGAGGCCGACCTCGCCTCCTGGACCGTCGAGGACCTGCGCCCGTACGCCGACGTGGCCCTGGAGGCCTTCGGGCCCGCCCGGCTGATGTACGGCTCGGACTGGCCGGTGTCCACCCTGGGCGCGGCGTACGGAGACACCCTGGACCTCACCCGCCGGCTGACCGCCCCGCACGACCACCCGCAGATCCTCGAGACCACCGCGACCCGCGTCTACAGCCTCTGAAACCGGCCCCGCCACCCACGTCCACGGCTTCTGAACCGACCCCGCCACCCACGTCCACGGCTTCTGAACCGACCCCGCCACCCACGTCTACGGCTTCTGAACCGACCCCGCCAGCCGCGTCGGCGGCAGGAAGTCCCGCACATACGTCCGCTCCCAGCACGCGCCCGTCTCCCGCAGCTCGCGCCATGTCGTGTAGCGGTAGCGGAACAGGCGGGCGCGCACGAACCGAGGGGGCTCGTCCGGCGGGAACGGGGAGCGGCGCAGCAGCTTCAGGGTGGCCCGGTCGTTCTCCAGCAGCCGCTCCACCAGCGTCCCGAACCAGGGATCCGCGTAGGCGGGGGAGAGGGCCGCGAACCACATCAGCCAGTCCAGCCGCAGATGGTAGGGCGCGAACTGGCGCGGCCAGCGCCGCGGATCGCCCGGCTTGCCCCTGAACTCGTACTCCAGCCAGCCCGATTCCTTGTGCGGCACGTCGTCCGCGGTGCCCTCCACCACCACCTCGTACCGCACCCGGCTCACGCTGCCGAACGCCCCGTAGGTGTTGACCAGGTGGAGCGGGTCGAAGGATCGGTTCATGACCTGGCGGCGGGAGAGCATGTTGCGCACCGGCCGGTAGCTGAGGCCCAGGAGCGAAACGGCCACCGTGAGCACCACCACGACGTACCAGAGCGGGGCATCGGCCGTGTCCGGCGGATCGGCCGGGAACCGCACCGCGGAAAGCGCCAGCACGATCGTGATCCAGTTCAGCCAGGCGAAGTTGCCCGACAGCACCAGCCACACCTGGGTGACGATCATCAGCGACGCGGCGCCCGTCGCGACGGGCTGCGGGGTGAACAGCAGGAACGGCACCACGAGCTGGGTGACGTGGTTCGCGGCCACCTCGACGCGGTGCAGGGGCTTCGGCAGGTGATGGAAGAACCAGCTCAGCGGGCCCGGCATCGGCTGGGTCTCGTGATGGAAGTCCAGGCAGGTGAGCTCGCGCCAGCAGGCGTCCCCGCGCATCTTGATCAGCCCCGCGCCGAACTCCACGCGGAACAGGATCCACCGCAGCAGGAACAGCACGACGACCGGCGGCGCCACCTCGTCGTTGCCGAGGAAGACGGCGAGGAACCCGACCTCCAGCAGCAGCGATTCCCAGCCGAACGAGTACCAGGTCTGCCCGACGTTGACGATCGACAGGTACAGCGCCCACGGCACCAGCCACAGCAGCATGCCGCCCCACAACGGCAGCAATGAGTCGAGCCCCGCCAGCAGCGCCGCCGACACCGCACAGCCCGCCCAGGCGCAGAGCGCGAAGAAGCGGTCCGAGTAGTGCCACTGGAACAGGCTCGGCGCCCGCTTGAACGGCACCCGCTCCACGAACCGCGGCACCGGCAGCAGGCCCCGCCGCCCGATCAGCGCGCGGAACTGGAGCACCGCCGTCAGGAACGCCACCAGATAGACGGCGGCAAGGGCCCGCTGGAAGACAAGCCGGGTCAGCCAGTAGTCGGACGCGCCGAACCAGTCCACGGTGTGCGGTCCTCCTCCCCGTGCGGCGCCCTGCCCGGGCGTCACATTCCGTGTGCCGCCGCTCCGGTTGCGTGACACAAGTGACCGAAGCAAACAATAGTGACGAACGGTCCCGAACGGGCCGAGGTGAGCGGGAGGACGAGGTGCGGACACCCACCGGGGCCGTCGTCCTGGCCTGTGTGCTCTCGGCGGTGCTCCTCCTCCCGGGCTGCGCCGGCCACGCCACCCGGCACCCCGGCACCGCCCGCCCCGGCGACGACGCGGGCGCCGGTGGAGAACTGCTCCTCCTGCCCGCCGCGGCTCCGGGGCCCGACCCCTTCACGGACTCCACGGCCCTCACGGCGGCTACCCCGTCCCCGGCCACGCGAACGCCACCTCGCACCGACCGCGCCTCCATCGCCGGCGGACCACGCGTCGTCTCCGGCGGCACGCCCGGCCTGTACGGCGGCACCGAGGCGACCGGCAGCTGTGACATCGGCCGGCAGGTCGGCCACCTCGTCCGCGATCCCGCCAGGGGCCGCGCCTTCGCCGAGGTCGTGGGCATCTCCCCGGCGGAGCTCCCCGACCATGTGCGCGCGCTGACCCCGGTCGTGCTGCGCGCCGACACCCGCGTCACCGGCCACGGCTTCCGGGCCGGGCGGATCACCCGCTACCAGTCCGTCCTCCAGGCCGGCACCGCCGTCCTCGTCGACGACCGGGGCCTGCCGCGCGTCCGGTGCGCCTGCGGCAACCCGCTCGGGCCACCGGCCGAGTCGCGCGGCACCCCGGTCACCAGAGGCACGCCCTGGCCCGGCTACCGGCCCGGCCGGGTGATCGCCGTGACCCCGGCCCCGCGGGCCGTCACCGGCTTCACGATCATCGACGTCACCACCCGGACCTGGATCGAACGCCGCACCGGCCACGACGTACGCCACGACCGGGCCCTGCCGCCCCCCGCCGCCCGGGTGACAGAACCCCCGGACCCGTCACGGCCGCAGACCCACGTCCCGCCGGAAACGGAGCCGGAGTCCGACCCGGTCGGCGCATCCCCCCGGGACACCCCGGCCGAGGCGAGTCTCCCGGACCCGCAACCGCCCCTGCCGCCGTCCGGCGAGAGCGCCCCGCTTCCCGACCCGCCGGCCGATCCGGAGGACCCCGCGGAAGCCGACGAGGTCGGCCCCGAGGCCGTCCCCGACCACCCCGATCCGCCCGACGGGGCCGGGCTCATCCCCGACGACCGGACCGCCGAACGCATCCCCGCCAGCCCCACAGGCGTCTTCAGGAACTGAGGGCCGATCCGGCGTCGCGGCTCGTAGACTCAGCACATCCGGTCGAAGAATCGGACGAATCCTGGCAAGGTGGGCCCATGGCTGATCGGGGAGCGAGCGCCCTGTCCCTTCCGGACGACTGGCCCGCCCACCCGGACCCGATTCTCGTGCTCAACCGGATGGGCAGCTTCGACTGGGATCTGGACACCGGCCGGATGCAGATGGACGCCCAGGCCCACGAAGTCTTCGACGTGCGCCCCGACGAGTACGACGACCACCCCGAGACCCTCGCCAAGCGGGTCCCGCCCGACGAGTCACGGCGCCTGGACACCGCGGTCTCCCAGGCCCTGAAGGACGGCAGCGAGAACTACGGCGCCTACTTCCGCATCCGCCGCCGCGACGGCTCCCTGCGCTGGACCCACACCCAGGGCTACATCCGGCGCGACGACACCGGACGGCCCCGCCGCATCATCGGCATCATCCGGGACGCCACCCGGGAACTCGGCGAGAGCGACGCCCGCCTCGACCAGGCCGCCCGCGACGAGGCCCGCCGCGAGCAGACCAGCGTCGTCGAACTGACCACGGCCGCCCTCGCCCACGCCCGCACCGTCCAGGACGTCATCGACGTCCTCAAGGACACCCACGGCCTCGTCCACCTGGGCGCCACCAGCCTCGTCATGGGCCTGGTCGAGGCCGGCCACATCCGCCTGGTCGCCGAGGGCCCCGCGGACAGCTTCGTACCCGGCACCCGCGTCACCCGGATCGACGAGCCCTACCCGATGAGCGAGGCCGTACGGACCCTCGGCCCGGTCTTCATCGAGTCACCGCAGGAGTTCGCCGAGCGCTACCCGCTCCTGTGGCCGCACATCACCGACCTCGACATCACCTCGGCCGCCTATCTGCCGCTCATCGTCCAGGCCCGGCCGATCGGCGTGATGGGCCTGCTCTACAGCGACCGGTACGGCTTCACGTCCGAGGAGCGCAACATCCTCGTCGCCCTCGGCAGCAGCATCGCGCAGAGCCTGCAGCGCGCCATGTTCTACGAGCAGGAGATGGACCTCGCGCAGGGCCTCCAGCAGGCCATGCTGCCCCGGACCATCCCGAGCGTGCCCGGCGCCGACGTCGCCGTCCGCTACCGCGCCGCCACCATCGGCGGCTCCTTCGGGCGGGACATCGGCGGCGACTGGTACGACCTGATCCCGCTGCCCGGCGGCCGGGTCGGCGCCGTCATCGGCGACGTCCAGGGCCACGACACCCACGCGGCCGCCGTCATGGGCCAGTTGCGCATCGTGCTGCGCGCCTATGCCGCCGAAGGGCACCCCCCGGCCACCGTCATGGCCCGCGCCTCCGTCTTCCTGCACGAACTCGACACCGACCGCTCCGCGACCTGCCTCTACGCGGAGGCCGACCTGTCCACGGGCGTGCTCCAGATGGTCCGGGCCGGCCACATCGATCCAATGGTGCGCCACACCGACGGCTCCTGCCGCCGCGTCACCGTCCCCGGCGGGCTGCCGCTCGGCCTGTCCGCCGAGTTCGGCCGCCTCGAATACCCCGTGGGCACCATAGAGCTCGACCCCGGAGAGACCCTGCTGCTGTGCACCGACGGTCTGGTGGAGCAGCCCGGCGCCGACCTCGACGACGGCATGCGCACCCTGGGCGGGCTCGTCTCCACCGGCCCCGACGACGTACGGGACCTCGCCGAGCTGCTGATCGACGTGGCCGCCGAGCGCGGCGGGGACGACGACGTGGCGCTGCTCCTGCTGCGCCGGCGCGGCCCCGAGAACCCGCAGTCCGGCCGCCGGCTCCAGCGGCACGTGGCCCCCGGCGACCCCGGGGCCCTTACCGAGGCCCGGCACATGATCCGCACCGCGGTCGCCGGCTGGGGTGCGGGCGAGCGCGCCGACGAGATCGAACTGGTCGCCGACGAGCTGATCACCAACGCCCTGATGCACACCGAGGGGGCCGCCGTCGTCACCCTGCGGGCCTTCAACGGCTCCGAGCGCCGGCTGCGCGTCGAGGTGGAGGACTCCTCCAGCGCACTGCCGCGCCGCCGTGAGGCGGGCGAGTCGGGCGTCTCCGGGCGGGGCCTGCTCCTGGTCGAGCTGCTCACCGACGTGTGGGGCGTGGAGGCCCGGGGCGGCGGCAAGGCCGTGTGGTGCGAGTTCGTGGTGCCCGACTCCGGCTGACCCGGCGTGGCACTCTGGACTCATGCCGGAACTCCCCGAGGTCGAGGCGCTCAAGGACTTCCTGACCGAGCACCTCGTCGGCCACGAGATCGTACGGGTGCTGCCCGTCGCGATCAGCGTCCTGAAGACCTACGAACCGCCCCTGTCCGCGCTGGAGGGCCGGGAGGTCACCGCCGTGCACCGGTACGGCAAGTTCCTCGACCTGAGGACCGCGGACGGTCCGCACCTCGTGACGCACCTGGCGCGCGCGGGCTGGCTGCACTGGAAGGACCGCCTGCCCGACGGGCCGCCCCGCCCCGGCAAGGGCCCCCTCGCGCTGCGCGTGGCGCTGGAGACCGGTGCCGGGTTCGACCTCACCGAGGCCGGCACCCAAAAGCGCCTCGCGGTGTATGTCGTGGCCGACCCGCAGGAGGTCCCGGGCCTGGCACGGCTCGGTCCGGACCCGCTCGCCGACGACTTCGACGAGCGGCGCCTGGCGGAGCTCCTGGCCGGCGAACGGCGGCAGCTCAAAGGCGCGTTGCGGGACCAGAGCCTCATCGCGGGGGTGGGCAACGCCTACAGCGACGAGATCCTGCACGCGGCGAAGATGTCGCCCTTCAAACTGGCCGCGTCGCTGAGCGAGGAGGAGACCGGGCGGCTGTACGCGGCGCTGCGCGACACGCTCACCGAAGCGGTCGAACGCTCCCGGGGTGTGGCGGCCGGGCGGCTGAAGGCCGAGAAGAAGAGCGGACTGCGCGTCCACGGCCGCACCGGCGAGCCCTGTCCGGTGTGCGGCGACACCATCCGCGAGGTGTCCTTCGCCGACTCCTCGCTCCAGTACTGCCCGACCTGCCAGACGGGTGGCAAGCCGCTCGCGGACCGCAGGATGTCCCGTCTGCTGAAGTGACCCCGGCCCGGGTCATCGGGCCGGCGGTGACCACTCGAACATCAGGATGGTCGCGTCGTCCCGCAGCCGGCTGGTGGGCGAGTCGAGGATGGCGTGGATGAGCCGCCGCAGCGTCTCGGGCGCCAATTCGCCCGCGGCCGTCGCCCCGATGATGTAGTCGGCGAACTGTTCGAGCCCGAACTCCGCGCCGTCGACGGCCCTGGCCTCGGTCACCCCGTCGGTGTACATCAGCACCCGGTCGCCGGGCTTCAGCGCGATCTCGTGCGTCTCCCGCCTCCCCCCGGTCAGCAGGGACGGCATCCCCATCGGTGGCTCCGCCTCGCGCCGCATGGCGTCGACCAGCGGCCGCCGGTCACGGATGAGCAGGGGGGTGGGGTGCCCGCAGTTGACCCACCGCAGCATCCCCGACGCCAGGTCCAGCTGGGCCAGGACACCCGTGCAGAACTGGTCCGGAAGCCACTGCGACAGCGCCTCGTCGACGCTCTCCACGAGCTCCGGCAGGTCCGCCCCGGTCCGCCGGGCGTTGCGGCACGCGGCCAGCGACACCGCCGTGGTCAGCCCGGACGCCAGGTTGTGCCCCATGGCGTCGAGGACCGCGACGTGCAGCGTCGTCTCCGTCAGGGAGTGGTCGAAGGCGTCGCCGCCGAGCTCGTAGGCGGGCTCCAGCACGGCCGTCGACACGACGTGCGAAGTGCCGATGGTGCGGGGCGGCAGGAAGGCCCGCAGCATCTCGGCGGGCAGCCGCATCGGCCGGGAGCGCAGGCGCCGTACGAAGGAGTCCTGGTAGCCCCGCGCGGACGTGATCATCATGGCGAGCAGTTTGGCCAGGGCCCGGCCGCGCAGCAGCACGGCCGGGGTCAGTGAGGGGCAGTTCACCGCGATGACGCCGAGGCGCTCGGCGCCGTCCACGAGCGGGATCCAGGCCGTCATGCCGCCGGCCTCGGACTCCTCCACGCGCAGCGACTGGGTGCGGTAGGTCCAGCCCGCCAGCGAGCCGTCGATGAGCAGGGAGGAGGTCACGTCGGTGAGCGGCACCAGCCGGCGCTGCTGGATGTCGGCGAGGTACACCACGGAGTTCTGGATGCCGAGGGCCCTGGTGCAGCGGGCCGCCGCCGTGGGCAGGTCGAGTGCGGCGTTCTCCGGATCGGCGAGGAACTCCTCCAGGTGACCGTCCCCGGTCTCAGCCCTCGTCACCTCGTCTCCCCTCACCGGACCGCGGGCACCCGGCGGTCTCCCGGGTGCGTCGTCCAGCAGTCTCACACCGGGGCGCGGGCGGCGCCCGGTGACGGGGGCGGACGGATGGTCAGCTCGGCTGGAGTCTCCACAGGACCTCGCCGGACGCCGAGCGGATCTCGTAGCGGGCGATGTCCTCCGCGTGCATGGAGGAGCTGGCCATCATCGTGTGGGGGTGGTCGTCGTGACCGGGCCCCTGCCAGCTGGTCGCCGTCTCCTCGGTGCCGTTGTGTCCGACGATCACCAGGTGGCAGGGGCGCGGACCCGACGCGTCCTTCACCTTGAGCTCGACCTGGCTGCCCGAGGCCCCGTCCTCGGTGGTGACCTGTGCCCACACGCCCGTGCGGGCGTCGGTCGCCGCCACCGTCCGGGACTCCTCGGCGCTGCCCTCGGCCATCATCGCGATGCCGGGAACCGACGCCGCGAAAACCACCGAGGCCGCCAGGGCGAACAGCAGACGCCTGCGTCCGGTCCGGCGCCGGGTCGCCACCTCGGCCAGCAGCCCGTCCAGCATGCGCGGACCGGGCTGCGCCATCGGGTGCACGAACCGTGGCGTCGCCCGCCGGTACAGCATCAACTGCCGTGTGGTGGCGCCGAATTCCGTCACCTCTGCAGCGCACCGAGGGCACTCCATGAGGTGGTCCTCGAAGCGGAATGCCTCCGCCTCGTCCAGCACGCCGAGCGCGTAGGCCGCGACGTCGTGATGCCTTTCCAGGGACCTCATGCCGAATCCTCGTGCCGTTGGGTGTGGGTGGGGTTACTCCTTGCTCCCACCGGTACGGACCAGGCGGCGGAATCACTCAAGCCGGTGACACAATCGCAACCAAAGGATTCGGAGCCCTCCGGCCCCCGGATTGGTCCGGGACCGCAGAAATCTAAAAAAGATGGATCGCGAGGTGCCCCAGCGGCAGTCCGAGCTGCCAGGCGGGCGTCCAGACCTTCGGCCCGTCGTCCTCCCCGACCACCGGAGCGCCCCCCGGCACCGCGTTCAGATCGGGCGCGAGCAGCTCCGTCTCCTGCAGCCAGCGCCAGGCCTCCTCGGCGAGAGACAGGTCCGGGTCGGGCCGCCCCGACCGCGCGGCGCCCACGGCGAGCTCGGCCAGCCGCTCGCGCACCCACTCCTGCCACGGCTGGTCGTACGCCGTCAGCGACAGCCACGTCTCCAGCTGGGTGACGACCCGGATGCCGGACAGCTCCCCGTCGGTGTCGGACAGGAAGATGGTGAGCGCCAGGGCATCGCGCCCGGCGCGGAACTCGAAGGACGTCGGCGGCATCAGATCGCCGGTCCGCAGCAGTTCGTCGGCGATGTACTCGGCGTACAACCACGCCATGGGGACGGTCAGTTCGCCGTCGGCGCCGTCCGTGTTCCCCTGTTCTCTGCCCAGCATCCCTTCCTGCCTTCCTCCGGTACGTGCGCGTCGCCCGACACCGGGCTCCGGGGGACGCTGAAGGCCCCCTCCGGAACACGGATGAGAACAGCCGATTACTCAACCGGGGTCATCGGCAAGGCGCTTTACGGAGGCTTGACCCACCCGTTGGTTTCACCGCAGGTCGGCGGCGTATCCCGGTAGCACCCTGCGCAGGGCGCGCAGCGCGTAGTACGCGCGGGACTTCACGGTACCGGGCGGGATGCCGAGGGCCGCCGCGGCTTCCGCCACACTCGCCCCCTGGAAGTACACGAGCACCAGGACTTCACGGTGCTGCGGAGTGAGTGTCTTCACAGCCTCGCGGACGTCGAGCATCGCCGCGGCCCGCTCGGCGTGGTCGGAGATGACCCGCGCGTTCTCCAGCACCGCGTCGCCGACCTCGGCCGGACGCGCCTGACGGGCCCGCCGGGCGTCGATCGCCAGGCGCCGTGCGACGGTCATCAGCCAGGGCCGCACGGAGTCGAAGTCGTCGGCGCGCAGGGCCTCGGGATGCTGCCAGGCGCGCACCAGCGTCTCCTGGGCCAGGTCCTCCGCGCGCTGCCGGTCGCCGTCGCAGAGCCGCAGCAGCAGCGCGAAGAGGGGCCGGCCGTGCTCCCGCTGCAGTGCGGCGAGCTCGTGCTCGGCGGTCGTTCCGTTCGTGAGAGTGGATCCGGCCGTCATGGCCGTATGCCACCGCAGGGCACGGCCCGGGCACAGGGCACGTACCCGGCTGTGCGGCGGACGGTCGATCGCGTCGACGAACGGTTCGACGAACGGTCAGGGCGCCCGGCCATGTGGGTGCCGGTGTGGCTGATGAGCGTGTCGGAGCCGCGTGGGGCGCCACGTGCCTCCTTTCCTAATCGTGCGTAAATACGACCACAACGCCCACAGTGGGGTGAATGCATGCTCGCACGCAGTCGACAGATCGCCCTGGCCCTGACCGTCGTCCTCGCCGCAGGCGCCGCCTGCCAGGCCCGCGGACACGACAAGCCCGGTCCCGGACGTCCGGCACCGAACGCCGCCGGGTCCCGCGGCTTCACACTGGTCGCATCCGGTGACGTCCTCCCGCACCAATCGATCATCGACCGGGCCCGCTTCGACGCCGGCGGCACCGGCTACGACTTCCGGCCGATGCTCGCCGGGATCCGCTCCGTCGTCTCCCGCGCCGACATCGCCCTGTGCCACATGGAGACCGTCTACGGCGCGGACGGCGCCTACACCGGCTACCCCACCTTCAAATCCCCGCCCGAGGTGGCCCGGGCCCTCGCCGTCACCGGCTACGACGGCTGCTCCACCGCCTCCAACCACACCCTCGACGACGGCGCCGACGGCATCCGCCGCACCCTCGACGCCCTCGACCGCGCCGGCGTCCGGCACGCCGGCTCGGCACGCACCGAGGAGGAGGCACGCACGGCGACCGTCCTCGGACCGGGACCTGCCAAGGTCGCCCACCTCGCCTACACCTACGACACCAACGGCCTCCCCTTCCCCGAGGGGCAGCCCTGGGCCGTCAACCTCATCGACGAGGCCAGGATCGTCGAGGACGCCCGGGCCGCGCGCCGGGCGGGCGCCGACGTGGTCGTGGTCTCCCTGCACTGGGGCACCGAGTGGCAGGACGCCCCCGACGACCGGCAGCTGACCCTGGCCCGTGGCCTCACCGCCGCGCGTACCGGGAACCGCCCCGACATCGACCTGATCCTCGGCACCCACGCCCACGTCCCGCAGGCCTACGAGAAGGTCAACGGCACCTGGGTCGTCTACGGCATGGGCGACCAGATCGCCGGCGAGATGACCAACCACGAGGGCGCCAAGGACCCCCGCGGCAACCAGTCCACCCTCGGCCGCTTCACCTTCGCCCCGCCGGCACGGCCGGGGGAGCGCTGGAAGGTGACGAAGGCGGAGTTCGTCCCGCAACTGTTCGACGTCGACGCCGGCCGGGTGGTGAACCTCAACCGGGCGCTCGCCCAGGGCGCCGACGTCCGGGCCGTCCGCGACCGCATCCGCGACATCGTGCTCAGCCGCGGCGCGGCCGGGGACGGACTGGTGATGGGGGAATAGGCGTGCGGAACGTGCGCGGCAGGTCCGGCTGCCGGTAGCGCAGCACGACGACCGCCGCGCACACCACCACGAACGCCGGCAGGATGCCGATGTCGGTCGGCTCGGCCGCCTCGCCGATCGGCAGGAACCCGGCGACGGCGGCCGACGCCACCCCGGCGACACAGGTGACCCCCCTCGGCACGTGCCGCGTCGGGTGGGTCTTCGCGAACTGAGGCGGATCATGACGGCCCCTCCGTCCCCCGGGCGGAAGGGGCCGCGCGGCGATCGGGCGGGGCCCCGCGTCGCCCTACGGCACCACCGTCACCGGCCAGCGCCCCGCCTTCACCAGGCGGACCGCCACCGACCCGACGATCCGGTGGCCCGCCTGCTCCGAGGCGCCCACGACCACCGCGTCGGCCTTCAGCTCGTCGGCCGCCGTCACCAGGCCGTTGTACGGGTCTCCGCGGAAGGTGTGGAACTCCCAGCGGACCTCGAATATCCCCTTGAGCCGCTCGGCCGACTCCCGGATCTGCGCCACCAGGTCCTCGGCGATCTCGTCCGTCGTCCCGGCCACCGGCATCCCCAGCGCGGCGCCCGCCGCCAGCACCGGCTGCACGTACACCACGGCGAGCAGCGCGCGCTGCCGCCGGGCGAGGCCGGCGGCATAGGCCGCGGCCCGCAGGGAGGAATCGGAGCCGTCCACCCCGACCACGATCACCTTCGGACCGTCCGTGCCCCGCTCGAACCGATGGGAGTGCTGTTCCGTCACGCCGCGAGGCTATCGGAACCCCCCGGTCCGGCCGCCGGGCGGGAGGCCGAAGTCAGCGCACCCCGGTTGCCGACGGGATGCCCGGGCCTGCTGGGCCCCGCGGGGCGGGAGCGCTCGACGGGCGAGGAGGCGCGGGTGTTCCTAGAGTCGAAAGCATGAGCGTCATCGCGGACACCGGGACGGCCGAGGACACCTCAGGACCGATACGGCCGCCCCACCGGGCGCACGGCTTCCTGAGCCGGGTACCGCAGGGCTTCGCCATCTTCTTCGGGGCTCTCGGACTGCTCTGCGCCCTGCTGGCGCTGATCCCGCCGCTGCGCACCGGGCTGCGCCCCCTCGTCCGCTTCCTGGACCTGCTGCTCGTCCCGGTCAGCGCCAACCTGGCCTACGCGGTCTTCTTGTTCCTGCTCGCCGCGGCGACCGGTGCCCGCAAGAAGATCGCCTGGTGGCTGGTCGTCGTCTACCTGGGGCTGCTGGTCCTCACCGACATCCTCGGCATGGCCGCCGGCGAGTTCGCCGAGTCCGTCCCCTCCTTCGTGGTGTGCGGCCTCGCCCTGATCCTGCTGATCTACGCCCGCAAGGAGTTCTACGCCGCCTCCCGCCGCGCCGCCGTACGCCGCGCCCTGGCCGTCCTGGTGGCCGGTTTGGTCGTCGCGATCCTGGTCGGCTGGGCCCTGGTCGAGGCGTTCCCCGGCACGCTGCCGAGCGGCGAGCGCCTGGCCTGGGCCGCGAACCGGGTCTGCGGCGGCCTGGTGCCCGCGGACTCCTTCGACGGCCGCCCGCCGCACGCCCTGTACTTCCTGCTCGGCCTGTTCGGCGCGCTCGCCCTGCTGAACGCCGCCGCCACCCTCTTCCGCTCCCAGCGCCTCGAAGCGGCCCTGCACGACGACGAGGAGGCCCGCATCCGCGCCCTCCTCGGCCGCTACGGCGACCAGGACTCCCTCGGCTACTTCGCCACCCGCCGCGACAAGGCCGCCGTCTTCTCACCCAGCGGCAAGGCCGCCGTCACCTACCGCGTCGAGGCCGGGGTGTGCCTGGCCAGCGGCGACCCGGTGGGCGACCGGGAGGCCTGGCCGCACGCGATCGCCGCCTGGCAGGACGTGGCCCGCCGCTACGCCTGGGTCCCGGCCGTGATGGGCGCCTCCGAGGAGGGCGCCCGGGCCTTCGTCCGCGCCGGGCTCGGCGCGCTCCAGCTGGGCGACGAGGCCATCCTGCACGTCCTCGACTTCGACCTCGACGGCCGCGACATGCGCGTCACCCGCCAGGCCGTCAACCGGGTCCGCCGCATCGGCGTCACCTGCCGCGTCCGCCGCCACTCCACCCTCGACGAGGACGAGATGCGCCGGCTCGTCGAGCGCGCCGACGCCTGGCGCGACACCGAGACCGAGCGTGGTTTCTCCATGGCCCTGGACCGCCTCGGCGACCCGGCCGACGGCGACTGCCTCCTCGCCGAGGCCCTCGACCAGGACGGCCGGCTCCTCGCCATCCAGTCCTTCGTGCCCTGGGGCAAGGACGGCGTCTCCCTGGACCTGATGCGCCGTGACCGCACCGCCCCCAACGGCGTCATGGAGTTCATGGTCGCCGAACTGTGCGCCGTGGCACCGAAACTCGGCGTGCGCAAGGTCTCGCTGAACTTCGCCGTGTTCCGCTCCGTGTTCGAGGAGGGCGCCCGCATCGGCGCCGGACCGGTGCTCCGCCTCTGGCGCCGCCTGCTGCTGTTCTTCTCGAAGTGGTGGCAACTGGAGGCCCTGTACCGCTCCAACGCCAAGTACCACCCCGAGTGGTACCCCCGCTTCCTCTGCTACGCGGAGGCCGCTTCCCTCGCCCGGGTGGGACTCGCCTCCGGCATCGCCGAGGGCTTCGTCTCCGTACCGTCGATGCGCAAGTTGTGGGGCAAGGGAAAGGGGCACCCGAAGGGCGGGCAGCGCCCCGCCACCACGGCGGGGCTGCCGTCGTTGGCGGCGCTCGGCCTCGCCGGAGGGGACGGGACCGAGCCCGCCGACCCCCTCTCCGGCCTGTCCGACCAGGTCCGCGTCCGGCACCGCAAGCTCGAGCGGCTGCGCGCCGAGGGCACCGACCCCTACCCGGTGGGCACCCCGGCCCGCACCCACACCCTCGCCGAGGTCCGGCCGGGCGAGCAGGTCACCGTCGCCGGCCGGATCATGCTGGTCCGCGACTTCGGCGGCATCGTCTTCGCCGTCCTGCGCGACTGGTCCGGCGACCACCAACTCGCCCTCACCCGCGACCGCTCCGGCCCCGCCCTGGACCGGTTCACCGCCGACACCGACATCGGCGACCACATCACCGTCACCGGTGAGGCGGGCGTCAGCGACAAGGGCGAGCCGACCGTGTTCGTCACCTCCTGGCAGCTCACCGGCAAGTGCCTGCGCCCGCTGCCGGACAAGCGCCGGGGCCTGGCCGACCCGGAGGCCAAGGTCCGCATGCGCTACCTCGACCTGGCCGCCAGCCCCGCCGCCCGCGACGTGGTCCGGGCCCGTTCCACCGCCGTCCAGGCCGTGCGTCAGGGCCTGCTGGAACGCGGCTACCTGGAGGTCGAGACGCCGGTGCTCCAGCAGATCCACGGAGGCGCCAACGCCCGGCCCTTCACCACCCACATCAACGCCTACGACCTCGACCTCTACTTGCGCATCGCCCCCGAGCTGTACCTCAAGCGGTTGTGCGTGGGCGGGATGGAGAAGGTCTTCGAGATGGGCCGCACCTTCCGCAACGAGGGCACGGACTACAAGCACAACCCCGAGTTCACCATCCTGGAGGCCTACCAGGCGTACGCCGACTACGACGTGATGCTCGACCTCGTCCGCGAGCTGATCCAGGGCGCCGCCACCGCCGCCTTCGGCAAGCCCGTCGCCCACAAGGACGGCGAGGAGCACGACATCTCCGGGCAGTGGCCCGTCAAGACCGTCTACGGCGCCGTCAGCGAGGCCCTCGGCGAGGAGATCCACCCCGGCACCGAACTGCCCGAGCTGCTGCGGCTCTGCGACCGCGTCGGCGTGCCGTACACCGCCGACGACGGCCACGGCGACGTCGTCCTGGAGATGTACGAGCGGCTCGTCGAGGAGAAGACCCAGCTGCCCACCTTCTACAAGGACTTCCCGACCGACGTCTCCCCGCTCACCCGGCAGCACCGCACCGACCCGCGCCTGGCCGAACGCTGGGACCTCGTCGCGTTCGGCACCGAACTGGGCACCGCCTACTCGGAGCTCACCGACCCCGTCGAGCAGCGGCGCCGCCTCACCGCCCAGTCCCTGCTGGCCGCCGGGGGCGATCCGGAGGCGATGGAGCTCGACGAGGACTTCCTCGACGCCCTCGAGTACGCCATGCCGCCCACCGGCGGCCTCGGCATCGGCGTCGACCGCCTGGTCATGTTCCTCACCGGACTGACCATCCGGGAGACGCTGCCCTTCCCCCTGGTGCGCCGCCGCTGACCCGCTTGCGTGAGCCGAGCGGGTGAATGTGTGCCGCCACACCGGTGTTGCTCGCGAGCGTCGGCCTCCGGCCGGGCGACTGATGAGTCATGAAGAAGGATCAGTTGCTCACCCGGCTGCTCACCCGGCGCCGGGCGTTGATCGCGGGCGCCGGCGCCGTGGGAGCGGCCGCGACAGCCGGAGTGATCACGACTGTCACCGGGGACGGACCCGCCACCTCCGCCCCGGCCGCGGGACCCCAGGCCCGGCCCGTCAAGCCCTCCGCGTACCGGCTGCAACCGGTGACCGGCTACGGCCCGCCGCGCGCCGTGCCCCGCCGGACCCTGGTACGCAGCGAGGCGCCGCTGAAGGTGTCCGGCCGTGGCCGCACCATGGTGCTGACCTTCGACGACGGCCCCGATCCCCGCTTCACCCCGGACATCCTCGACACCCTGGCCGAGTACGACGTGCGCGCGATGTTCTTCGTGTGCGGCGAGATGGTCGCCGGCGGCAGGAAGCTGCTGGCCCGGATGGCCGACGAGGGCCATGTCGTCGGAAACCACACCTGGTCCCACCCGTTGCTGACCCGTCTCACCCGCCGCCAGATCCGCTCCGAGATGGAACGCACCAGCGACGTCGTCGAGGACGCCTGCGGGGAGCGCCCCGAGTGGTTCCGCGCGCCCTACGGCGCCTGGAACCGCGCCGCCTTCCAACTCGGCGCCGAACTCGGGATGGAACCGCTCGGCTGGACGCTCGACACCCTCGACTGGACCACCCCGGGAGTCCGGTCCATCGCGAACCGGGTCGAACGCGGAGCCGCCCCCGGCGTCGTGGTGCTCTCGCACGACGCCGGGGGCGACCGCTCGCAGAGCGTGCGGGCCCTGCGGCGCTACCTGCCCGAACTGCTGGACTCCGGCTACCACGTCACCGTGCCCCGGCGGCACTACGCGTGAAGGACGCCCTCGGGCCTTTCGCCCGCCCGGCCGGGAGCGCTCAGCGCACCTCGACCAGGCGGGCGAAGGCGACGACGTTCCCCGCGTAGCCCTCCTGCTTGGAGAACCCCCCGCCGCAGGTGATGACCCGCAGTTCCGCCGCGCCCTTGGACGCGTAGACGCGGTCACCGGGGAAGTTGCTCTTGTCGAACACCTCGACGCCGTAGATCTCGAACATCGCGGTCTTTCCGTCCTGCCGGGCCACCTCGACGCGGTTGCCCTGCTTCAGGGCCCCGAGTCCGTAGAACACGGCGGGGCCCTGCTGGTTGTCGACATGGCCGACGACGACCGCGGTGCCCTTCTCGCCGGGGGTGACGGCACCGGTGAACCAGCCGGCCAGGTTGGGGTCCTCCGGCGGCGGTGCGCCGACCCAGCCGTCCACGTCCAGGCCCACGGGGATCATCGGCGCGTCGACCTGGATCGCCGGGATCCGGACCCGGTCCGGAAGGGCGTAGGGCAAGGGCCGTACGGTCCCGGCGAAGGTGCCCCCGGCCACCCGGTTGTCCGCGGCGGCCGCCGTCGCCGGCTGCGGCGGACCCTCGTCGAACTCCCCCGAACCGTTCCGGATGAGGGCGAGGCCGGTCAGCAGGACCAGCGCTATCACGCCCCACGGGGCGCGCTTCCTCGGCCGGGCCTCCTCTTCCGCCTGGGCCAGCTCGGACGCAGACATTCGCCATCCCCTCTCGACATGGCCGTCGCCGTGTCAGTCGCGCATATCCGAACGCTAAGTGGCATGCGCGAAACCGGCGACGGGGCGGGGGCGAACGGGTGGCCCGGTGACGGAAGGTGCGGCTCGGGGACGAGGGGTGCGCCATCCGAGTTGCCGCCGCGAGGAAATTTCTGACGGTCCGTGACCTGCGGCGATGTCCGATTGTGCGGTTGACCGGCGCCGCCTTGTCTCACCAGGACGGACCATTCCCGAAATGCGGCTCGCGGCACGGCAACTGACTGTCTCTCTGGGAGGCGCTTTCTCGCCGATCGACCGGGGACGGGTCCCGGGGCGTCTTCCGCGGAGGTTCACATGCGTAACACTCGTGCCCTGGCGGTCGCCGGCGCGGCGGTCGCCGCCCTCGGCCTCTCGGCCCCCGCGGCCGTCGCGTGGGAGACACCCAGCAACATCACCGCCCTGCCCAGCGTGATCGCCCCCGGAGGCCAGCTCACCATCACGGTCGACGGCTGCCGGAGCGGCGGCACGGCGACGTCCAACGCCTTTTCGCCTACGCGGCTCTCGCCGGTCGGCGGCGGCGGCAAGGGCAACGAGGGCGACCGGGGCGGCGCCGGCAGCGGGACCGCACGGGGCACCGCCGTCATCAACAGCAACGCCCGTCCGGGGCCGTACGACATCACGGTCGACTGCGGTGGCAGGACGATGACCAAGCCGCAGGCCTTCACCGTCATCGGCGGTGTCCGCGGCGGTATCGGCGGCAGCACCACCACCGGCGCCACCCCGACCGACGTCGCCATCGGCGGCGGTCTCGTGGCCGCGGCCGTCGTCGGCGGCGGCGTGTTCTGGATGCGCCGCCGGGCCGAGCGGCGCATCTGACGCCTCGCTCCGCGCTCCTTCGACGAGTCACCGTCCCGCACGTGAACGCCCTTCGCCCCGGCTCCCCCCTTGAGGTCTTCGGGGGAGCCGGGGCGAAGGGCTGCGGCCATGGCGTTCATCAGCCCGCGTCGTCGGTGCTAGGTCGTGTCCGCAAAGTCCCGCCTGCCCCGCGACGCCTGGCACGCGCCCCCGAGCTCTCGACTCCGCTCGAGCAGGGGGTAGCCCCACTCGCCGCACCGGGCGAAGCCCCAAGTACTCCAGTACGAGGGGCTCCGCCTGGCGCGCCGAGAGCACACACCAGACGCCGCGGGGCCCGCCCTCCGGGCGGACGACGGGACTTCGCGGACACGACCTAGCCGGCGTCCTCGTCGGCGCGGCGGCGCGAGAAGTGGTAGGCGACGCCGAGGGATCCGGCGATCAGTGCGGCGCCGAGGCCGATCTCCTTGAGGTCGAACCCGGCGAGGGTGCCGCCCTCACCGGCGTGCACACCCTTGTGGGGGTGGTGCGTCGGGTGATGGGTGGGGTGGTGCGTCGGACGGCCGCCCGCGATCGTCAGGCGCGCGGTGCCGCTCGACTCGTCACACTCGAACTCCACGTCGTACACGGCGCCGGGCTCGGCGTCCCAGTCGACGACGGCCGTCGCCCAGGACTCCCCCCGCGGGATGGTGACCATGTCGAATACCTCTGAGTTGACCGCCGCCTCACCCCGACATGCCTTGTTGCGTTCCACGCGCAGGGTGACCTCACCGCCCGCCGCCACGGTGGAGGGCATGACGCTGAAGCCGAAGTCGGTCTGGATGGCCGCGTCCGCGGCGGGCACGCAGGAGGTGAGGGCGCCGGCGCCCAGCAGTACGGCCGAAGCGAGGCCTATCGCGCGCATGGTGAATCCTCCGGGTCCCCGAGGAGCAATCGCGGACCTGTTCCGCTCACGTCACAAATGCACCTCGATGCCCGAAACGCTAAGAAGACGAGCGTGATGGCGCGATCGCAGTAGCGCGAATGGGGCACAGGTGTGGGCCGCCCGGGGGAACGCCGCCCACGCGACCGGGGGACGGCGCGGTGTGTCGCGCGCCCCCCGGCCGGGATCCGTGCTGTGCGGCGCCGTCAGTCCCCGACGCCCGGGAAGAGGTTCAGGAACGGGTCCGCCGAGGCGGTCACGCCCCTGCTGTAGGGCGAGTCGAAGTCCCAGATCAGGAACAGCAGGAAGGCGATCAGCGCCGAGAACAGCCCGGCGAGGACCAGTTCGCGGGTCGTTCTGCGGATCTGCAGGGCGAAGATCATCCCGATGGTGACGACGGCCCCGGCGATCAGCCCGAACCACACCACCCCCGGCATGGTCTCCCCGGTCGACTCCGCCCGGGCGATCCGGGCCTGGTTCGCCGCGGTCACCTGGTCCAGCAACGGCTGGTAGGCCTGGGCCTCGAAGTCCGTCGCCGGCTCGTAGTCGGTGACGTCCTGGCGGATCCGCTCGAAGAGCTCGGCGCCGCGCGGGGTGACCTCGCCCTTGTCGGCCATCGTGTCCCACTCGGTGGTCACGACATGGCTGACATACGTCCGGATGTCGTCCCGGATGAGGTCGCGTTCCTCGGCCGGATACACCCGTACCCGCTCCGAGATCTCGTGCAGCGCGGTCGCCTCGGCCTGGACGTGGTCCTGAGCGGCGCTGCGCCCCTCCCAGACACCGGCGATCGCCAGGCCCAGGACGATGGCGTAGACCACGCCGATCCACATCGTCATGTACTCGATGACGTCCGGGGTCTCACTGGGGTCCTCGTCCTCGGGCGCCGCGCGGTGGCGTACGAAGGTGATGATGACCACCACGGCACAGGCGGCCAGCATCGCGAGGGTGAGAACAAGCCATTCCGGCAAGAGGTACCTCCAGGGCTTCTGGGATCAGCGCGCGCGCAGCGCGGCGACGGCCACCACCGCGGGCACCGTGACGAGCAGGACGAAGGTGAGCGGCGACAGCGCGCCGTCCGTTCTGTGGGGCCGCGGGGGCGCGGCGCGGTAGCGCGGGTAGTGCACGGGCGTCGCGGACGGCCGTGCACTACCCGCGC
>NZ_JAIGQA010000379.1:0-1081 GCF_019733245.1 Streptomyces sp. WAC04114 | reverse complement strand
AGAAGTCGTCGTCGACGCCGACCTGGGCGAGACCGAGAACATCGGCGAACGCGGCGCAGACGATCTCCTCACGCGCGTTGGCCGGAGCACGCCCCGACCCCGCAAGCGCGGCATAGTCCGGCGCCGGCAACGCCCTGCGGTCCAGCTTGCCGTTCACCGTCACCGGCAGCTCACCGAGCACCACGAATACCGACGGCACCATGTACTCCGGCAACCGCTCGGACATGAATTCGCGCAGGTCAGACGGCAGTTCACCCTCCGCGGAAACCACATAACCGATGAGGCGTACGTCGCCGGGGGCTTCTTCCCGGGCCACGACAGCCGCCTGCACAACTCCCGGATGCTCCACCAGGACGCTCTGCACCTCGCCCGGCTCGATCCGGAAACCACGGATCTTCACCTGCTCATCCGCACGCCCCAGATACTCCAGCTGCCCATCCGCATTCCACCGCACCCGGTCACCCGTGCGATACATCCGCACACCCGACCCGAACGGACACGCAACAAACCGCTCCGACGTCAGCCGAGCACGCCCCACATAACCACGCGCCACCTGCACGCCCGCCAGATACAACTCACCCGCAACACCCACCGGCACAGGCCGCAACGACCCATCCAGCACAAACACCCGCGTATTGGCCACCGGCGCACCGATCGGCACCCCACCAGCCACCCCACCAGGACCGCACTCCCACGCCGTCACATCCACCGACGCCTCCGTCGGCCCATACAAGTTGTGCAGCCCCACCCCCTCAAACACCTCAAAGAACCGCTCCTGAGCCGCAACCCCCAACGCCTCACCCGAACACACCACACGCCGCAGACCCACACACCCAGCCGCAGCAGGCTCCGCAAGAAACACCTCAAGCATCGACGGCACAAAATGCACCGTCGACACCCGCTCCCGCACAATCAACGACGCCAAATACCCCGGATCCCGATGCCCACCCGGCCGCGCCACCACCAGACCGGCACCCCACAACAACGGCCAGAACAACTCCCACACCGACACATCGAAACCAAACGGCGTCTTCAACAGAACACGGTCATCACCCCCCAGACCGAACCGCTCCTGCATCCA
>NZ_JAIGQA010000378.1:0-1086 GCF_019733245.1 Streptomyces sp. WAC04114 | reverse complement strand
GGCACCGCCGGTGGCCGCTGCGGCACCGGCTCCGAACCCGCCGACGGCGCCAACGGCACCAACGGCAGCGCACCCGCCCGGCGTTCCAGGCCCGACACCGGGCGGCCCGAGGTAGGACGACGCGGTGCGTCGCCCAGTACGGCGCTCGACCGCCCGTCCAGGACCGCATGGGACGTCATGCCCATGAACGACGGGTTCTGCCACGTCGGCAACCGCCCGCCGAAGCCCGCGTCCGCGACCCCGGACCCCTGCCCCGAGGCCAGCGCACGCCGGATCGGCGGCAGTCCCGACCAGGAGGCGGTCACCGCCGGACCGGCATCCGCGCCCACGCCCGATACACCCGTACCGGCATCGGACCGCTCCCCGGCCTCAGCCCCGGACTCGGCTCCAGCCCCGGAGGACACGGCCCCGGCAGCGACCTCGCCGCCACCCGCGCCGGAGGCCTCCGTCCCGTTCCCGCGCCCCCGCAACCGCCCCAGGAACCCCATCCCTCAGCCCTCCGACCCGGCACGCGTCACCAGGGACGCGATCTCGCTCGTGAAGCGGCGGCGGTCGTGGTGTTCCAGGTCCAGGATCTCGTCCATGCTCCAGTGGAAGTGGTAGGCGACGTACGCGATCTCCTCGTGCAGCCGGTCGGTCGCGTACGTCACGATTCCCCCAGGCGGCTCCCGCCGAGTTCCACCTCGAAGTGCTCCGCGCAGTGGGGACACCGCACGGCCGCGCGGGTGTGCCCCTCCGCGTTGATCTGGCGGTAGAAGTCCTGAAGGAACGCCAGGTCGGAGGCAAACATGTTCTCCACGATGCCGTCGTGGACCATCGGCAGCGTGCCGAGCCGGGTGATGACCCGGCCCAGCAGCACCACCGACAGGTACGCCGGGTTCTCCTGGACGCGGACGTCCCGCAGCGGGACCAGTTCGTCCCTCGCCGTCGACAGGCGCATGACGCCGTCCCGGTGGACGGTGCCCGAGTCGTCGACGTAGCCGCGCGGCAGCTGGAAGGGGAACTCGGTGCGCAGGTGGTCCTGCGGGAGGAGCGGGGCCTGCGCGGGGGCGGCGGGGTCCGGGACCGGCGCCCCCGCGCAGGCCC
>NZ_JAIGQA010000377.1:0-1095 GCF_019733245.1 Streptomyces sp. WAC04114 | reverse complement strand
GGAGTTGGATGCGCGGGCGAATCGTCTGGCGCGGTTGCTTGCCGGGCGGGGTGTGGGTCCGGAGTCGTTGGTGGGTGTGTGCCTGGAGCGTGGCGCGGATCTGGTGGTGGCGCTGTTGGCGGTGTTGAAGGCTGGTGGTGCGTATGTGCCGCTGGATCCGGAGTATCCGGCGGGCCGGCTCGGTCTGATGATCGAGGATGCGGCGCCGGCTGTGGTGCTGGCGTCGCGGGCTTCCGCTGCCTCCCTGCCGGGCACTGCGGCCGTGTTGGTGGATGCTGCGGAGACGGTGGCGGAGCTGGCCGGCCTGTCGGCTGACACGGTGCCGGTGGATGGGTTGCTGCCGGAGCATCCGGCGTATGTGATCTTCACGTCGGGTTCGACGGGGCGGCCCAAGGGTGTGCTGGTGCCGCACCGGGCTGTGGTGAACCTGTGTGAGGGGCATCGTGACACGGTGCTTGCTTCGTCCGCGGTCGCGGGCGGGGGGCTGCGGGTGGCGTTGACCAGTTCGGTGTCCTTCGACGCTTCCTGGAATCAGCTGGCGGGGTTGTTCCTGGGGCATGCGCTGCATGTCGTGGACGGCGATACGTGGCTGGATGCGGGCCGGCTGGTGCGGTGGATCGGTGAGCAGCGGATCGACTTCGTCGAGGTGACGCCGTCGTATCTGCAGGTGTTGCTGGACGAGGGACTGCTGGACGGGGAGTGGCGGCCGGGGCGGATCGGCTCCGGTGGTGAGGCGGTGCCGGAGGCGCTGTGGCAGCGGCTGCGGACTGCTGGTGTGGAGGGCTTCAATCTGTACGGGCCGACGGAGTGCACCGTCGATTCGGCCATCGGCCGGGTCGCCGATTCCGTCACCGTGGTGATCGGGCAGCCGGTGCCCAATGCTCAGGTGTATGTCCTGGACGGTGCTTTGCGGCCGGTGCCTGTGGGTGTGGCCGGTGAGCTGTACGTGGCGGGCGCGGGTGTGGCCCGGGGGTATCTGGGCCGGGCCGGGCTGACGTCGGAGCGGTTCGTGGCGAGCCCGTTCGGGTCGGGTGTGCGGATGTACCGCACGGGTGACCGGGTGCGCTGGAACGCCGAGGGGCAGCTGGAGTACCT
>NZ_JAIGQA010000376.1:0-1106 GCF_019733245.1 Streptomyces sp. WAC04114 | reverse complement strand
GGGTATCGGGTGCGGGTGACGAGGGAGTAGAGGGGTCGGGCCCTACCCGGTGGAACCCCTCCCGGCCTTCGGGCCGGCGATTCCGGATTACGGTGGGCCTGCCGCGACCGTCGCGAGCGCCGTACCGGAGAGCCGATGCCAGCGAAGCGCACGCCCGAGCCCCCGGAGGGGGCCGCCCCACCGGCCGCCGAGCAGGAGCCGCAACGGGTCGGGGAACCGACCGAGTCGGCCCCGCGGAGGGGCGACGGGGCCGCTGGGACAGCAGCCCCGGGCGCCGAAGGAGAAGTCCCCGCCGAAGCGGTCACTCCTCTGATCCGCGGCATCGCGGTGCTGCGGGAGCTGACGGAGGCGGGCGGCACGCTGAGCCTGAGCGGCCTGGAACGCGCCAGCGGCCTGGCCCGCTCCACGGTCGACCGCATCACGGCCACGCTCGCCCGCATGGGCTACGTCCGTTTCGACGGCCGGGACGTCCACCTGTCCCCCCGCCTGATGGAACTGGGCAACGCCTACATGTCGGCCCTGCGCCTGCCCGCCCTGCTCGCCCCGCACGCGGACGCCCTGGCCGACGAGCTGGACGAGTCGGTCTCCCTGGCGGTCGCCGACCGCGACGGCATCCGCTTCATCCACCAGGCGACCCGCCGCCGCGCGATGTCCCTCAGCTTCCGCATCGGAGACCTGCTCCCCGCCGAACGCACGGCCCCCGGCCCGCTGTTCGCGACCGAGTGGACGGCAGCGGACTGGCAGCGCTGGCGTGAGCGCAGGGCGGCGGACCCGCGGGACCTGTCCTTCACGGCCGTACCGCCCCGCACGTACGGAGGGGACGCGGAGGACGACGAGGCGTTCGAACACCGCACGCGAGAGGCGTCGGCGCACGGCTGGTCCCTGGACGACCAGCTCATCGAGCCGGGCCTGGTGGCGATCTCGGTACCGATCCGCTCCCCCGGCCCGGGCGGCCGGATCGCGAGCGTGGCGAGCGTGGTCAGCCACACGAGCCGCCACACCGCACGCAACCTGCGCACGACGCTGCTGCCGAGGCTGCGGTCCGACGGGGGCGGGCCGGGTTCGGGGGGCGGGGCGGCATGGAGTTCGCGTTCCATCGCCCGCAC
>NZ_JAIGQA010000375.1:0-1116 GCF_019733245.1 Streptomyces sp. WAC04114 | reverse complement strand
AAGGCCAGATAGAGCAGGGCGGTGAGGACCAGCAGGCCGTAGGCCCCGATGTGGTGGCCGCCCGGGCGGCCACCACATCGGGGCCTACGGCCTGCTGGTCCTCACCGCCCTGCTCTATCTGGCCTTTTCCCTCGCTCTGCCCGACACCTTCCCCACGCTGGACACCGTCGACTCGATCCTGTCCAACCAGTCGATCCCGGCCGTCCTCGCGCTCGCCGCCATGGTGCCCATCGTCACCGGCGCCTTCGACCTCTCCATCGGCTACGGTCTCGGCCTGGCCCATGTGATGGTGCTGCAGCTCGTCGTCAACGAGGGCTGGCCCTGGCCGCTCGCCTGCCTCACCGTGCTCGCCGGGGGACTGGTGGTGGGTGTCCTCAACGGCGTGATCGTCGAGTTCGGCCGGATCGACTCCTTCATCGCCACCCTCGGCACCGGCAGCATGATGTACGCCGTGACGGGCTGGATCACCGACGGCGGCCGGATCGTGCCCGGCCCGCAGGGCCTGCCGCCCGCGTTCACCGACCTCTACGACTCCTCGTTCCTCGGCCTGCCGGTCCCCGCCTTCTACGTGCTCGCCCTCGCGGCCGTGCTCTGGCTGGTGCTGGAGCGGCTGCCGCTCGGCCGGTACCTGTACGTCGTCGGGTCGAACCCCCGCGCGGCCGACCTCGTGGGCATCCCGACCCGCCGGTACACCGTCTACGCCTTCGCCGCCTCGGGCCTGATCGTCGGCTTCGCCGGTGTGCTGCTCGCCGCTCAGCAGCAGATCGGCAATCCGAGCGTGGGCCTCGACTACCTGCTGCCCGCCTTCGTCGGCGCCCTCCTCGGTTCCACGGCGATCAAGCCCGGCCGCCCCAACGCCCTCGGCACCGTCGTCGCCGTCGCCGTCCTCGCCGTCGGCCTCACCGGCATCGCACAGCTGGGCGCCGAGTTCTGGACGGTCCCGCTGTTCAACGGCGGCACCCTCCTCATCGCCGTGGGCCTGGCCGGATACGCCGCCCGCCGCCGGTTGCGCGGCGGCGCGGCCCGCGATACACCCGCCGTACCGCCCCCGTCCTCACCGGCGCCGGACGGCGGCGCCGGTGAGGACGGGGGCGGTACGGCGGGTGTATCGCGGGC
>NZ_JAIGQA010000374.1:0-1119 GCF_019733245.1 Streptomyces sp. WAC04114 | reverse complement strand
AGAGGTCGTTTTCTCCCCTGAGGTGCGCTTTGACCTGCACTCTCTGACGGTGGGTTGTCGTTTCGGCGGTGCTGGTGGGAGCGAGGTGACGGATGCGCTGGACGGTGTGACGGCTGGGACGGATTGCGGCTTGCGCCTGTCTCATCCCAAGACGCCGGTCCGCGTGCTTCCGCCGCCGGCGGTGCACGCCTGGGCGCACGCCCCTGGCTGGCGGTATGTCCAGGTCATGGCCGAACGTCGCCCGTATCCGAGTGATCTGTCCGATGCCCGCTGGGAGTTGATCGAACCGGTGCTGTCCGCCTGGCGGGCCGAGCGGCGCCGACATGCACTGAACATCGGACGCCCGCCCGAGCACGATCTGCGCGAGATCATGAACGCGGTCCTCTACGTGGACCGCACCGGCGTGCAGTGGCGCTACCTCCCGCACGACCTCCCGCCCTGGGAGACCGTGTACGGCTACTTCGCCAAGTGGCAGCGCGATGGCGTGTTCGCCCAGCTCACCGGCGTGCTGCGCAGACTGTTACGACAGAAGCAAGGCAAAGACGCGGAGCCCTCCGCCTGCGTGATCGACGCGCAAAGCGTGAAGACCTCAACCAGCGTCCCAGCCGCCGGGCAGGGCACCGACGCGGCGAAAAAGATCGTGGGCCGCAAGCGGAGCATCGTCACCGACACCCTCGGACTGCTGCTTGCGGTGCTGGTCACGGCCGCGAGCGTGCAGGACTCCATCGCCGGCACTCACCTGATCGACCAGGTGGCCGCAGCCCACCCCTCGGTCCGCAAGGTGTGGGTCGACGGCGGGTACCGCCAGCACCTCGTCGAGCACGCCGCCCGCCTTGGTATCGACATGGAAATCGTCCAACGCGCCCCCGGCATCAAGGGGTTCACGCCGCTGCCCAAGCGCTGGACCGTGGAGCGGACCTACGGCTGGCTGATGTTCCACCGCCGCCTGGCCCGCGACTACGAAACCCTCCCAGCCCGCTCCGAAGCCATGATCCAGCTGGCCATGACCGATCTGATGGCCCGCCGCCTCACCGACGAAGCCACCATCTCCTGGCGCGACCCGACACCACAGGATCAAACACCCATTCCGGGATGAAACATCGGGAGAAAACGACCTCT
>NZ_JAIGQA010000373.1:0-1127 GCF_019733245.1 Streptomyces sp. WAC04114 | reverse complement strand
CCCTTGCCGACCCCGCAGCCGGGCCCTTCCCGGCGCCCCCGTACCGTGGGGGTGTGTACCGGTTTCTGCTGACGCCCCGTTGGTGGGGGATCAACGTCTTCGTGCTGTTGTCCATCCCCTTCTGCATCTTCATGGGGTCCTGGCAGCTGGGCCGGTTCGAGGACCGTGTGCAGGATCACCGGACCGCGACCGAGCAGGTGTCCGAGGCCCGGCACGAGGCGCCCCGGCCGCTGAAGGACATGCTGCCGGTGGACAAGGCGACGTCCGGGAAGCCGGTGACCGCGACCGGGACGTACGGCGAGCAGCTGCTGGTGCCCGGGCGGAAGCTCGACGGCAGACAGGGCTTCTACGTGCTGACGCTGCTGCGGACCGGCTCGGGTGAGGCGCTGCCGGTGGTGCGGGGATGGCTGCCCGGTTCCGCCGACGCGGCGAAGGTTCCCGCTCCCCCGGCCGGTGAGGTCACCGTCACCGGTGCGCTGCAGGCCTCGGAGACGCCCGGGGACAACGGCGTCAGCGCGCAGGGCGGGCTGCCGGCCGGGCAGACCGCGGCGATCAGCGCGGCGTCGCTGGTGAACCTGGTGCCGTACGACGTGTACGACGCGTGGGTCACGCTGGCGAAGGGCGACTCGGGCATGAAGGCCGTGCCGGCCGCCGCGCCGCCGGACTCGGGACTGGATCTGAAGGCCTTCCAGAACCTGGGTTACACCGCCGAGTGGTTCGCCTTCGTGGGGTTCGTGATCTTCATGTGGTTCCGGCTGCTGCGGCGCGAGGTGGAGTCCGTGCGCGACGCGGAGCTGGGGCTGGTGGCGGACGAGGAGCCCGTCGCCGTGGATGCCGCGGTGAAGTGAGCGGCGTCCGGTCACGGACGGGTTGAGTCCGCCCCGCGGTCACGATCCCGTGGTCACGATCCCGCCAGCACGCCCGTCCAGTACACCGTCCCCGCGCATGCGTTGGACACCGTCACCGACGTCGCTCCCGAGCCCGTGACCGGGGTGTACGTCACTGCGACACTGCCGTCGACCGTGCCGTCCTCCCTGACGAGCTGGGGTGCCGTGCCCGTGTCGCCGCCGGTGGAGGTGCCGCTCGTGGCCGCCGGGTCGTCCGAGGGGGTCGGGTCGGGGCTGGGG
>NZ_JAIGQA010000372.1:0-1156 GCF_019733245.1 Streptomyces sp. WAC04114 | reverse complement strand
CGATGGGTTCGTCCCGGGCGGCGGTGGCCCGCGCCCCGCGGCCCACCGCCGCCCGGGACGAACCCATCGCGATCGTCGGCATGGCCTGCCGCTACCCCGGCGGCGTCGCCTCACCGGACGACCTCTGGCGGCTGGTCTCCGAGGGCGGGGACGCCATCAGCGAGTTCCCCGGCAACCGGGGCTGGGACCTGGACGGCCTCTACGACCCGGACCCCGCCCACACCGGCACCTCCTACGTCCGGCACGGCGGATTCCTGCACGACGCCGACCGCTTCGACCCCGCCTTCTTCGGCATCCCGCCGCGTGAGGCGACCGCCATGGACCCGCAGCACCGGCTGCTGCTGGAGACGGCCTGGGAGGCGTTCGAGCACGCCGGCATCGACCCGACCGGCCTGCACGGCTCCGACACCGGCGTGTTCACCGGCGCCATGTACGACGACTACGCGTCCCGCCTCGCGGCGAGCCCCGAGGAGTACGAGGGCTTCCTGCTCGCCGGCAACCTCTCCAGCGTCGTGTCCGGCCGGCTCTCCTACACCTACGGCTTCGAGGGCCCGGCGGTCACCGTCGACACGGCCTGCTCGTCCTCGCTGGTCGCCCTGCACCTGGCGGCGAACGCGCTGCGCAACGGCGAGTGCTCGCTCGCCCTCGCCGGCGGCGTGACCGTCATGGCCGGGCCACACGTCTTCGTCGAGTTCTCCCGCCAGCGCGGCCTCTCACCCGACGGCCGCTGCAAGTCCTTCGCCGCGGCGGCCGACGGCGTGGCCTGGTCGGAAGGCGTGGGCCTGCTGGTCGTGGAGCGCCTGTCGGACGCACTGCGCAACGGACACCAGGTGCTGGCGGTCGTACGGGGCAGCGCGGTGAACCAGGACGGCGCCTCGAACGGCCTGACGGCGCCGAACGGCCCCTCGCAGGAGCGCGTCATCCGCCAGGCACTGGCCTCGGCCGGTTTGTCCGCCTCCGAGGTGGATGCGGTGGAGGCGCACGGCACGGGCACCCGGCTGGGCGACCCGATCGAGGCGCAGGCGCTGTTGGCGACGTACGGCCAGGACCGCGAACAGCCGCTGCTGCTCGGGTCGTTGAAGTCGAACATCGGGCATGCTCAGGCCGCCGCGGGTGTGGGCGGTGTGATCAAGATGGTGCAGGCGATGCGGCACGG
>NZ_JAIGQA010000371.1:0-1219 GCF_019733245.1 Streptomyces sp. WAC04114 | reverse complement strand
GGGCGGGCCGTGTTGAGGCCGGTGCGCTTGACCGCCTCCTCGACGTCCATCGACAGGTACGCCACCCGCTGCCCGGCGAGCAGCGCGCGCGTGCCGGCGTCGAGGATCGCGCCGCCGCCCAGGGCCAGGACGCCGTCGTGCTCGCCGAGCGCCCGTTGCACCGCCGCCTTCTCGATCGCCCGGAAGGCGGACTCGCCCTCGTCGACGAAGATCTCGGCGATGGTCCGGCCCTGCTCGGCGACGATGTCGTCGTCGGTGTCCCGGTAGGAGACGTCGAGCCGCTCGGCCAGCAGTTGCCCGACGGTGGACTTGCCCACGCCCATCGGCCCGACCAGGACGACCAGCGGGCCGCTCATCGGATGGCGAGGTTGTCGAGGTACGACGTGACGTTGCGGCGGGTCTCGGCCACCGAGTCGCCGCCGAACTTCTCCGCCACCGCGTCCGCGAGCACCAGGGCGACCATGGCCTCGGCGACGATGCCGGCGGCCGGGACCGCGGACACGTCGGAGCGCTGGTGGTGGGCCTGCGCGGCCTCGCCGGTGGTGACGTCCACGGTCCGCAGGGCGCGCGGCACGGTCGCGATCGGCTTCATCGCGGCGCGGACGCGCAGCAGTTCACCGGTGGTCAGACCGCCCTCGGTGCCACCGGAGCGGCCGGTGGTGCGGCGGATGCCGTCGTCGGTCCTCACGATCTCGTCGTGCGCCTTGGACCCGGGCACCCGCGCCAGCTCGAATCCGTCACCGACCTCGACGCCCTTGATCGCCTGGATGCCCATGAGGGCACCGGCCAGGCGGGCGTCCAGCTTGCGGTCCCAGTGCACGTGCGAACCCAGGCCCACCGGCACGCCGTAGGCCAGGATCTCGACCACACCGCCGAGGGTGTCGCCGTCCTTGTGGGCCTGGTCGATCTCGGCGACCATCGCCTTCGAGGCGTCCGCGTCCAGGCAGCGCACCGGGTCCGCGTCCAGCCTCTCCACATCGGCCGGGGTCGGGTACACGCCCTTCGGCGCCCTGGCCGCCGCCAGCTCCACCACGTGGCTGACGATCTCGACGCCGGTGGTCTCCTTCAGGTACGACCGGGCCACCGCGCCCAGGGCGACGCGCGCGGCCGTCTCACGCGCCGAGGCACGCTCCAGGATCGGCCGGGCCTCGTCGAAGCCGTACTTCTGCATGCCCGCCAGGTCGGCGTGGCCGGGCCGGGGCCGGGTCAGCGGGGCGTT
>NZ_JAIGQA010000370.1:0-1255 GCF_019733245.1 Streptomyces sp. WAC04114 | reverse complement strand
CCCCCGCCATCCGGCACAGCGCCTGCACCGCTCCCCGCGGCGGCGAGCAGTGGGGGGACGACCATGACACGCTGGCGGCCGCTTCCGGACGCACTGCCGAGGGAGGCGCGGCATCTGGTCGAGCAGTTGCGGGCCCTGAAGGACCGTACGGGTCTGAGCCTCGCCGAGATGGCCCGGCGGACCGCCTACAGCAAGTCGTCGTGGCAGCGGTATCTCAGCGGGGCGAAGCAGCCGCCGCGGGGAGCGGTGCAGGCGCTGTGCCGGATGGCGGGGGCGGAGCAGGCGCGGCTGCTGGCGCTGTGGGACCTGGCCGACCAGACGTGGCCGCACGGGGCGGCGGTGGCTGCCGGGCCGGCGGAGCGGATGACGGACGAGCCGCCGGCCGGTGCCGAGTACCGGCGTTGGCGGGCGGCGGCCCTGGTGTCGTTCGGGGTGATCGTGGTGCTGCTGGCCGGGTTGCTGTGGGTGCTGCCGCTGGGGAGCGGGTGACCGTGACGGCCTTCCGCTCCCCGGCGACGGTGCCGCTCAGCCGAGCGTGCGGTAGTGGGCGTACTTCCACGGCCCGACGTTCTTCAGCTTCACCTGGTACTTGCCGCCCACGCGCTTGAAGTTGACGTTCCGCACGAGGCCCTTGTACTGGACGATGTTGCCCGGCAGGAGCTGCAGGCGGGTCTGGGCGAAGTCCCAGCTCTCGCTGTCGACGGTGCCGTTGGTCTCGGGGAGGTTGTGCCGGCTCTGCCACCACTGCGTCGCCGACTCGGTCTCCGGCCCGAACGAGCCGTCGATCCGGCTCTTCCTGAAGGGCTGGAACTCGCCCTCGTCGTCCTCCCACTGGGCGCCGTCGGCCCACAGCACCGTCTCCCACAGGGCGATGGCGTTACCCCTGGCGTAGGCGTCGACGCCGAGGTTCTCCTCGTCCTCCCAGTCGTTGGTGACGGCACCCGTGCCGTCGATACCGAAGTAGGCGGGCGCGGCGCTCGCCGCCGGCGCCAGGGCGATGCCGGTCCCCCCGGCCCCCAGCATCACGGCCGTCGTCACCATCGCCACGGCTCGATTGCGCATGCTCATGCGGTTGTCCTTTCCGAACCGCCGTCCCCCGGCGGGTTTCCCCTGGGGCGGCTCGTCTCGTCTGGCCCGCACAGCGTCGGGGGCCGACGGCCCTCCCGGCGAGGCCTGGCCGCGTACCCGGACCGCCCAGGGACGGTCCACGCGCGGGGCGGCGGGCGTCCCACCCGGGGGCGGGTCGCGCGGGGCC